>JAGVXK010000022.1 GCA_018303825.1 Candidatus Pacearchaeota archaeon | reverse complement strand
AGATTTAACTGGTCATCTCACGACACAGGCTGACGTCGGCCATGCATCTCCTCTCAGCGTGTCAGGTAAGCCCTTTAGACTGACCTTCATCCTGCTGTCTGGACACCAGTAACCCACTTACACGGAAAGAAAATTTTACCGTTTAGGGAAAATCCAACTCTGAAACCATCCAGGTGATGGTTTCTAGGAAATTTCCTTGTGATGCTTTTGACTCCAAATCTTTTCAATATTTCGATGATATTGCTTTTCAGTTTTGGATTGACTGTGGTTATCTCACAATAGTTTCTTTGAACATAGCCATCGCTGTCTATAAGACCCTCGATAAAAGCTCTCTCAGACTTCTTAGAAATTATTTTTTTAAGCCCATTTTTATCAACAATTTTTAACATTTTGTTAATAAAATCTTTAGAGTGAAACTCAAACACATAAGTGTTATCTTGTTCCTTATATTCACGAAAATTCTTCAATATCGTACGAAGAATCTCCCTTAATTTATTTTGAATATTTACTTCTTTGATGAAGGTAAATATTCTTACTCTATAAACTCCAAGTTTTCTGCTTGTAAATATGTTTCCATCTCCAACAAAAAACCCAAAGAGATAACCAATTTCTTCCTTGCTTAACAGCGTCAAGTTTACATCCTGTCTCATGGCATTATATGGGGGCTTCCGCTTGCCCATACGACACTTAAGAACGTCGTCATTTATAAACCTTACCTGTAGTAGCGGATTGACTGATTCGGTCCTGGTGAGGTTCACGGTGTAGAATCTAATTGAACCGCACGCGTCACTCGTTGTAGTACTCCCCCGCCTATTCCTTTAAGTTTCGGCCTTGCGACTATACTTCCCAGGTAGCACACTCTCCGACTTCTCTACAGCACCGAAACCTCCCGAAGAGGCCCCGATGTTCAGTGTGCAGTGTTTACTGCTAGGACTACTTGGGTATCTAATCCAATTTGCGCCCCTAGCCTTCATCCCTCACTGTCGGATCCGTTCTTGTAAAGTGCCTTCGCTGTTGTTAGTCCAAATAAGATCAACGCATTTTACCGCTACATTATTTGTACTCTTCACATCTCCCGGTCCCTAGCTTTACAGTATCTTTTGCTCGCCGGACACTTAAGATGCCCGATTTCACAAAAGACTTACAAAGCAAGCTACGGATGTTTTAGACCCAATAATTGTGGCTGCGACTTGGAGTGCTGGGATTACCGCGGCGGCTGGCACCAGTCTCTCCCACTCCTTATTCGTATGAATGTTTACATCACACAAAAGATTTTCCAATACGGAAAATCACTCTGACTTGCTCCGCGCATTGCAAAATTTTCCCGACTGCTGCACCCCGTAGGGCTGGGAGTAGTGTCTCAGACTCCCTCTCAGGGTTTCCTCGCTAAAGGCCCTTACTGATAATCGGCTTGGTGGGCATTTACCCCGCCAACTACCTAATCAGCCGCAGCCCCATCCTACAGCTCTAATTTGGAAGATCTATCATTCCAGAAAAAATCTTCTATCGATGTTTACCGTCAGTTTCCCGACGTTATCATCGACTATAGGGCAGGTTAGCTACGTGTTACTGAGCAGTACGCCGTCTCTCGACAGACTTGCATGTCTAAGTGCAAATCAGATAGCCGCAGCCGCCAGCAGGATAAACTGGATTTAATCTACAGTTTCTTTTTAGAAAAAAGAAACTCTAGGTAGGTAGAAAAACTATTCTTGCCTACCAAATGATTTTCGTTGGTTTCTTGAGAGAATCCAACTTCACTCAAACTTCCTGTGACGACTTGCGTCATAAAATAATTATTAGTTATTGAGAAATAAATCACATTAATTCTTGCTTTAAAAGTGCCTAATTAGAATAAAATTCTAATAATTCATATTTGAAATTAAAATCTAAAAAAAGAATTAATGAGTTTGTATCTACAATCAATATTTGCATACCTCATACCTTAATATGCAATTGTCGAAAACTCAAATGATTCTCGACGGTAAACATTAAGGCACTCATTAAAGCTAACATTTTGATTACTGTTCAAAAGAAAAATGCTTTATAAACCTTTCGGAAAAAATCGAGGAAAAATTATCTATTCTACAATTTTTAAAATTGCTTTTCTGACTGTAGAATTAATAAAATTTTTTGGGAAGTCCTTGCTTGAAAACCATTTCCATTCGGAGAATTTCTCAGGTTCCATCAATTTTGGAGATTGGGAGGTTTCGCAGATAAATAGCATAAGGGTATCCCCTTTATGCGACCCCTCAAATTCGCCTATAAAATTCAAAATTCTAAAATCAGTTATTCCTGTTTCCTCTGCTACCTCTCTTCTTAAAGTAGTTTCAACAATTTCATTCTTGTTTGGCCTTCCCCCAGGACAGGTCCAGACATGAAGCTCCATCGGAGTATTTAGCTTATAGTGCCTAAAACCGCACAAAACCTTTTTATTTTTTATAAACACAGCAACTGGACAAGTTCTTTCATCGTAAATTTTTGATAAGGTAATTGGCAAGTCTTTCTCATTCATTAAATAAAACAAAAAACTGGCTTTTTATAGATAACTAATTTATTCGGAGGAACAAGATTATCCCAGTCATCAACGAAGTCTTTTATCGTGAATTTGAGGGGCGCTAGTCTTTCTTTTTTGCTAAGCTTCTTGCGTTTTCAATTTGAGAGTCTATTAAGATTGCTTGTTGCTTGCTCCATTCTTCATCAGAGTGTGCCTTAATATAATCAGCCCAATAGGTAATAAACCATAACCTTTCCTTAAAATTTCTTTGTTTTTCTGCCTTCAGCTCATCTAAATCAACCTTAATGTTCAATTCATCCATTCTTCAATAACTCCCATTTTGATTCTACTTTTAGTAATTTAATGAAGTATATTAACTTTTTTATGTCAAGCTTTTCTTTGAAAGTAAGATAGATATGCTTCGCATCTTCGAAGTCCTTATCCGAGCTTATTTCATCAATGTCTTCATCAGACATCAAGGAAAGTTTGTAGGCTATCTGGACTTCCAATGGTGAGATAAACAAAGTCTTTTCCTTTAAAGATAGCGATATTTTGTTTTCAAAAGAATACCTCTGAATATCATTATTAATTTGCTTAAATTCTATATTTGGAATAGGATATCCTTTTTCAAAAAATCTTATTGCGTGGCTATTTAACATCTCGAGCGCCTCTTGAATGTTTGATGTGTTAGCACATTCATAACCTTTTTCTAATAACTCATTAAATAAAAGCTTAAATATTGATAAGTTGATTTTGGGAAATAATAAGTCTACATCCTCTGTTGCTCTTGACCTGCCGAGAACTATAGAAACATATCCCGAAACAATTACATATGAAGTATATTTCTCTAAAATATTGACAAATTTTATCACAAACATATCGAGTTTATTTATTATTTTATCCGAGATTATTTTGTTGTTAACTAATTCCATTTAAACAGTCTGCATATATAGTATAAAAATCTGTCTAACCATTAATAAATAGAAACAAATAATCGACGAGTTTTACTTCGGGGGAACAAGATTATCCCAGTCGTCAACGAAGTCTTTTATCGTGAATTCCGGGGCTTTTATCTTTCTCTTTTCAACATAAAGTTTTGTTAAAAGGTAAAGAATCATTCCAAGGGACTTTGCTGATTTATTATTTCCGGGGACTATCGCTGTAACACCTTGGGTATAATTGTTTGTGTCGCATATAGACATTACAGGGATTCTTACTCTTCTAGCATCATTCAATGCGTTCTTGTCAAGCCAGGGGTCGCAGATAAAGACAATGTCAACTTCAAAGAAGTTTTCCAATTTTGCATTTGTCAAAACTCCGGCAGGATATTTCTTTGTAAATGTTCTTATTCCAGTAATTTCAGAAAATTTATTTGCCGCTTTCCATCCGGCTTCTCTTTTGCATACAATGATTGCTTTTTCAGGGGCAAACTTAGCAAGGAATTCGGCACCCCTAAGTATTTCTCCGTCAAGCATTGCAGTATTAAACACTGCAAGGCCATCTGCTCTTCTTCTGTAAACATATTTTCTCATATCTGGGGTTATAACTCTTGTTCCCAAATGAATAGATGCTTTTAGATAATCTTCAATTGGAACTAATGTGTCTTTCTTTTCGGCTTCCTCGCCCTTCATCTCTTTCTTTATATCAAACTTCTTTTCCTCGCTTTCTTCTGCAAGCTTCTTTGCTCTTGCCTTCAATGCTTCAAGCTTTGATTTTTTGCTTTTTGCTTCTTCGGAATCATTATCTTTTACATCTGACTTAATTTCACCAATTTTAATTTTCTTAGAATCTTTATTATCGTCTATATCTGCTACACTGTCTTGAGCTACAGCTTCACCTTTCTTGCTGATTTTTTCTTCAGCTTTTTCTTTTGCTTCTTCTTCGGTTATTTTTTTTGCTTTTGCCATTATAGCACCTTGTTTTCTTCAATTGTTAGAGTAATATCAATTGGAGAGTCAATTTTTCTTTGTAGAAGTATTTTTTCTGTTGCGCTAAACACAGCTTCTTCCAATTCGGTTATCCCCACATCTCCATTTCTCCTTATGTAATATCTTTGACCATTTATAACGAGGCTATTTCTTGGACTTTTAGCCGCCGTGGTATATTCCTGCTTCCTAAAGATTACTTTCCCATCTGCAGGAATCGGAACCAGCGTTAAGGTATATTGTTTTCTTTCCATTTCTTGTTGTTTGTGTAAATTTTGTATAAAGAGTGCAGGGGTTTGTCAGGGTTTGTTTCAGCCTGTACCTGCTAATCTTCTGCCAGAAGATCATCTTATGACATTATTCTTTTCAGAAGTTTTGGGTTTTTAAATCTGCTGATTCCTTATTTCAAGATTTTCTTCGCCGACATCCATCATTTCCAAATCTAAATTAAACCCTATCTTTGCCAAGAGATTGTAAAAAACAGCCCAGAGAAAGCCTAGAATGGTCATTAAAATAGAAGAACCAACAATGATGAGCAACGAGATTATTATCTTAAAACTGGTGCCAAATATATCCCCTAGATTTATATCGACAATTGTCTGCTGACCAATTATTGACATTGCAATCAAAAAGAGTATTGTGCTGATTATTCCTAAGAACAAGCCTAAAGACAATCCCACGAGAGTAGCTTTCCCAAGATATATCCTCTTTACTTTTATCTTTTGACCCTCTTCCATCTTCTAATAAATTAGATATAGTTTATAAACTTATTTTAAATAATCAGATATTATCGATTACACATTGGTTATATGCCTTGTCATCAAATATATTTCCAAGCTTGCAAAGCATTCTGACTACGAAGGCCTTGAAGCCTCTTGCTTCTTGAGCAAGTGCTTTTGTGTCCACGCACTCCCCATTTGAGCACAAGTTACTAGTACATTCATAATTGTTCTGGCATTTTGCCCACTCATTATCGAAACCTGTTGATTTCTGCTGCTTTACCCAGCCATCTATGTCACAGTATGCTGAATAATCATATCTATTTCTTATCTCTATGTATCTTCCTGATGGATCTTCCGAATAAACTATTCTCGTTATCTCAATATTTGCTCCCTCAGACTGAACTTTGTTCCCGTAAGAATCATAGAAAGTTACATCCACTTGGTGATATCCCGGAGTTATTGTTAAAGATTCCCCTGCCTTGCCCTGATAAATATTGCCGTCAAATGAAATTTCAAAGCTTGCAATTTGACCATTTGTTGCATTCATCAAATTAATATCACTATTGATTTTGGCATAAGCAGTTCCATCAGGCATTATACTAAATGTTGCATTGAATCCTGTTTGTGTAATCATCTCTGCTATTATTCTGCTTTCATACACTTTATTTGTGTATCCATCTTGGAAATCAAATCTAAATCCATAAGGTATACAGGTTTTGTCCCCATATTTATCTCCAAACCATCTTGGAACATAACATCCCGAGCATATTCCTGGAGAGCAATACTTTGTTGTTTCTTTGTTATCAACACAGCCAGTAACATCCCTTAATACCTCTGTTTGACGGCCATATTCCGGACAGATAACTGGCTCAGTTTTCTTTTCCCATTCAGGGAAGCATACTTCATTGACTTCAGAATTGCAGGCATTCATGTATTGAGATACAATTCCATAAATATCACCAAATACATAACCTGGAATGTAGTCAAAGGCATTATTCTGTATCTTCTTAGTCAATTCTTCCGGAGACAACAAGTTCTGAGAGTAATGTTGCTGGGAATCATAAACGGCAACCACTACAAAAGAGTTTCCGCTAATCCAGAAGTAAATATTCTCTCCATTTCCAGACAAGGAGTAATACTGAAGGGATTTATCTCCACTAAGATAAATCGAACCGCCGCTCCAAGTCTCAAACCTTTTTGCTTCCTCGAGCAGATCTTTGTACCACTCAGTTTCTGCTATTGAAGAGTAGTTTAATGAAGTTATAGTTTGGATGGCAACAATCTTGCTATTATTATTGTTTCCATAAGTTAGGTAATTTCTCTTCACAGTTCCCATATTCATAAATGGTTCATCAGAAGTCTCTGATGCGTTGCTCTGCAAGTAATAATCACCATAATTTGTCTGAAGCAATGCATTTCTATCTAACACTAACTGCTGGCAAGTGCTGCTTTCAGTTGCGCATGCTCCGTCAGAGCAGCCATTTTGGCAATTATATTCACTTATTTTAACTTCTCCATCATTAATTGCTCCATCGTCACATATGTACTCAAAAAGAAGGTTACCGTTATCTTGTTCACAATAATCAATAAATGTTCCCTCTATCTTTGATATCACATTCCCTTTAACATCATAATTCAACCCGCCATCGCTGTCTGTGCATGTTGGTGTGATAGTGCAATTGTAGAATGTCATGACTTGATTAGATGATGTTTGTGGGAAGTCCAATGTTGCCCACATACTTGAACTTGGACCATCACTTAATCCGCCATATTTGACAGAATAAACCTTCCCTCCAATTGTTATTGTCCCAGAGCCATCGCTTGTTATTGTTGTGATATATATGTCACCACCAAGAACAACTTGTAATTTAACACTATCAGAACTGTATCCTGTTGAGGAGTTTTTGATTTCAAAGACATTGAATAAACTAGGAACTGATGGATATTGTTGATCTCCTGGAAGGACTATATATTGGTTTCTGTAAAACTTTTGCCCTTCCCTTAAGACAACTGTATAATTGCCACTCTGAAACTGAGCTATATTTCTTTTAACTGTGTCAGTAATATTTGAACAGCCACTTATTTCTTCTACAGGAACCGAACAGTTTTGTGTTTCTGTTTTATTTGTGTTGCAGTTGGAAGTGCAGAATCTTGATTGTGTGCCGTCTGATGAACAAGAAATCCAATTGCCGCATGTCCAGTTTGTTATTGAACAGCCTCCACCACCGCCTCCGCCAGTTGAACCTTGATTATATAGGACTGAGATTTCATCAGGGGAGAGAGCCTTCTTATATACTCTTAATTCATCTAAAAGTCCATCGAAGTAATAAAAGTTTCTACCTGAACCGATATAGAATCCTCCATCCCTCTGAGGGTTTGAACCAGCATCAGTGAATGTTGAGTCTAATGCACCATTAATATATATCTTTGTGTTATTCCCGTCATCAGTGCAAGTAATGTAATACCATTGCCCAGTATTTAGGATTGTTTGTGAAACTTTCCAGCTGTTGCCGAGAGCACATGCAGGCCTTCCATTTTGGATGCTTAAAGTATAAGAATAAAGCTTATCAGCTATATGATTATAACTTGTTGAGAATAAGTTTCCATTTATCCAAGCAGTGATTGTTCCTTTATTTGTCAAATCAAGAGCAGAATTTTCCACGACAGAAATTTGCGCATTCCCGTTGAATGAAGCTGCTCCATTTACTTTTCCTGAAGAAACAAGCTGAGTATTAGAAGCTGAACTTCCCAAACTACTACTGGAAGAATCGGAAAAGTCAGAATCAAACTTGTAGTGAGCAACCAAAGCAGGGTCATTGTTTAAATCATCTAGAGTTACTCTTCCTGTAAGATGCTTAAACCAATCGACGAATGAAAAAGCAGAAACGGAGGCAACGAACAAAATTAATACTAATGTTAAACTTAAAATCAATAGCCTCTTTTGCATGTCATTACTATATAATATAGGTATATAAATATTTTTATGACTATGTTGTATATTACCTGAACGTTTAAACGAACCTTTTAATCTAAAATAGAGGTTTTTTCAAACATTTTGCCTGCAATACCTTTTTCTATCTCAATCAGTCTCTTTAATTTCACTTTTCTCCATTTTGTTGATATTCCGCATTTAATATAGTCGGCTTGAAAGGCGAAAGCATAATCTGCTAATGAAGTGTCAAGGGTTTCTCCAGCGCGATGAGACATTATTGTGTGAATGCCCTTCTTTTTGCAAAATTCAAAAATTTCCTTTAAGTCTAATAACGAACCGTTCTGATTAGGTTTTATTATTACTGCATTGATTGAATTCATTGAAAAGGCTTTTTTCAATCTTTCAATGTTGGTTGCAGTAAGGTCATCTCCAACAATAAGATGGCTTTTCTTTATTGATTTAAATCCCTGAAAATCCTCTTCTTGAAGCGGGTCTTCAACATATAATAAATGATATCTATCAATTAAATGATTGACATATTTAATTTGCTTTGATATTGAGAATTTTAGCTTTCCATAATGATAATAACCATTATCATATATGGTTGATGCAGCTATATCTATTCCCAAATGAGCTTTTTTCTTGAATTTGTCCATTATTGATAAGATTTGTTCGTCATAAAATGAAGTTTCCCAGGCTCCTTCCTGGTCCTTTCTTTTTCCATTCAATATTATACCTATGGCTTTTTGTATCTCAGTCATGGCTATGACATTTCCGCAGAATGAGGCTTCTTTTGGAATCAATAAAAATTCTTGGAATGCGGGATGGTGCTTTTCCTTTGAGTGCAAGCCACCACCGACTGCATTTCCTACTGGAATTGGAAAATGGTAAGCCCTTGGATTAATAACTTCCCATAATTCTCTGCATTCCTCGCGTGCAAGAGCCTTCAGAACAGCAGATTCAAGGGCAAAAAGGGCATTTGCCCCAAACTGCTTTGCATCTTTCAGTTTAAATTTCTTTTTTACAAGATTCTCGACTTTGGATAAATCGGAAAAAGAATTGATTTCCAATGTCTTGAGTTCTTTGAAATTATTTATTAATTTTATATTATTATCAAGAGACTTGAAATAGCTTGGAGTTTCATATTTCCCCGTTGAAGTTCCAGAGGGCGAGGATGCCTTGCAACCATTAACTGAAACCTCAATTGTCCATTCATCTCTGGAATCCTTGATTTTTCTTGCAGAAACCTCTTTTATTTGCATGAATATAGTTGATAAGAATAGTTAATAAATATTGGGTTAGGAAAAAGGAAGTTACTTTTTGGGAAAATAATTGTCCACTTTTTCGTTAAGCCTTGAGTCATAAATTTTTCTAATTTCTTTTTTCTTTTCTAGGAACAAATCCTCTGCCCTTTTGATAAATTCTTTCGCTTCGTTGAGATAGAGTTTCCCTTCGCGATCCAGCTTGAATACCAGAAGGCTGTCATCATCCAGCTTGTCCATTACCAATCTTGGCGGTTCAGGGTCAAATAAATCATTAGCAAGTTTAAGATTGCCGATGCCATTAATAACTGCTCTCCCATTAGCATTATATTCAATAAATCCCCCGTTCTGCCATATTCTGACGCTGGATAACTTGACAGGTTTATCGTAATCTGAAGAAAGAACAGAGGGATAGTCGCCAGCAGTTGTTAATTCCATAAATCTATTAGTTTTCCCGATATTACTTATAACCATCCAGCGAGGCTTTTCACTATATGTAACTTTTTGGCCACCAACATCTTGTTCTGGGAAATAAACGTAAGGTCTTGTTGCGCATGCAGATAATCCCAAAACTGCTGTAGCTGTAAGAGTTGTTAATAAGTTTTTTATTTTTGCCATTTTACTTATTTCTTAGGAGTTTGTGTCTTGTTTAATTCCTGCTTGATTTGTTTTTTTACTTCTAGATACAATTTTCCGCCCCAATCAAGAATGTCCTGTTTTAGAATATTATCCTCATTGCCATACCATTTGCTTTCTTTGGCTCGCCCATTTACTCTAATTCCGTTCTCTCTTGAATCATACCAAATCACACTCCCTTTTGGTGTATCTGCATCTTTGTGAAAAGCAACCCTGCATACTCTAACCTTTTGACCATAGTTTGGAGAAACAACTGATGGGTAATGTTTGTTCGCTAATAATGTTATCTCTTGGCTACTATCGCTAACATCAGACAGAGCCATGTACTCCTCTCTTTCATCATTACTCATCTCTTTCATCATAAACTACCCTGCGTCCATTTAAATTGTCAGATTTAAAATGAACATACTGTCTTGGTGCTGCACATGCTGATAAGCCTAGTGCCGCAGTGACTGCCAGAGGAGCTATTAGAGTTCTTAAATTCATAAACTATGAACTAAATTAAGGATATTTAAATGATGTAGGTAAAATGTTACTTGCTAAAGTAGTTATAAACTAAGCCTTGCACATTTTCTAGTTTCATTTATGTGCAGCAGGACCGTTTGTCACAAAATCAATCAAATATTTTCTTACCAATTCTTGAACTAAGATAATCTATTAACTTTTGACCTTTTGCTATTTGCCTTTTTGGTATATTTAAAGCCTCATTTAATAACATCTCCCTTCTTACATTTACAAGATGTTCTTGTGTTTTCGTGTTAAATGGGCTAACGAGGACCAAAGTGTATGGCGTTATCTCTTCTTCCTCGCATTCTATTACTATTGCATCAGCTTCTTTTAACCAATCTTTAGTTTTCATTTTGTCTCCTTATACCTCTTATTGCAATTATAAAAATCTACCTTTATCTTAGATTCAAATATTTCTTCCACTAGACAAGTGATGTTATGAACGAGACATTTTAGCAAAACCTGTCGTTTTTACTGCAAGAATTAACCCTAAAATTACGCTTACTGCCACAGTCAAGATTGTCTTTATTAATGTTAATCTGAAATCCATAATCTTGTTATTTAATTATAGTTTATATAACTATTTATAACTTCAATCAAAATAGAATAAAATAATTACTGCTCGTCTTTGTAGACTGGTTCTGCGTCAGTGAAGTCTTCAACTTCATCGCCTGCTATTAATCCTAGTTGCTCGGCATTTTCTGTTATTTCCTTTTCTATCTCATGCTCCTTTGCGGCAATTTCTTCGTCTGAAACTTTCTCTTCTTTTATGACTGTTAATTTTTCTTTGTGCTTTCTCGGAGTCGGTCTATCTACTGAAATTGGAAGAACACCTTCATTAAATTCCAATTCTGCTATTTTCAAAGAATCGTATCTTAATTCCTTCAATTTCTGCTCAGAAATTTTCAATATCACTGGCGCGTCCATTGCTATCTGCAATGCTCTTGCCCCTATAATTCTGGCCGTTTCATATCTTGTGAATTTTTCTATTTTTTCTTGTGCCATATTAATGTATTTTATATGTACTTTTTAAGTTTTCCCATTATACTATCATACTTTTCAGGAATTGCTTTCATCATGTGATTTATTTCTTCTGTGGTAAGAATTATTTCTCCATTCTTTTGGCAAGAATTGATCATATATTCCTTTCCAACTTTTGATATTCCATATGTTATCCTGGCGTCGCATGCCTCTTCTTCCTCTCTTGTTGGATCTAAAATTATTGAATCCCCCAGTTTAAAGAAGCTAAGTGAAATCGGGATTGAGTCTTCATTTAATGGGAATTTCTTTTTACTCTTCTTATCATAATCTACCTTTCCATTTTCATCTAGTTCTGGAATAATTGCTCCTCTCAGCGCAACTAATGCTCCTATGGCTGAAGCATCTATTAACCCGCCATCATCATTAATTGGATATACATCTATATAGACAGTCCATACTTTTTCGCCTTCTTTTATTACAAGTTTGCCTAAATCGATTATATCTGAATGTCTTATTAATCTATCTACTAATCTTGGCAACTCTATCGCTGGAAAATCAGGCGGACCTAGCTCGAATCTTGGCGAAGCTAATGGAAGCAAATCGGCTGAAACAGTGAGATTCCCTTTATCAGGTGAATCAGGGTAGGGCTCTCCAACACCTAGCTTGATTCCGACAACTACTTCTGTTTTTCCTAATTTAACCCTCGCACTTCCTTCTGCCTTATTTGAAACATTAGATGAAATTTCTATTTCTCTAAAATCTAATAGACTTCTGCCATCAAATCTCTTTCCTTCTTTGAACATCTTTTTGAGATTATCTTTTGATAGGTTTGTTATTTCCATTGCCATAGTATTTTAGGAATTCATAAGAACCAAGGTTCTTATTTTTTCACAACCTCCTTTAATGCTTTCTTTTGCGCTTCATAAATTTCCTTGCATGCACCATTTACCAATTCCAAAACATCTGACACTATATTTGGTTGGATTTTTCCATCTAATTGTAATAAAGTGTATTCATCCGAGTTCGCAACCTTTGCAATTGCAAAATCTGTTGCTCCTTCTCCCTCTTTGAAGTCTTCTTCCTCTTTTGTTAAGTCAACTATCAATTCTTTATCTTGTTTTCCTGCTGCAACAGAACAGACTAAGTCTTTCATTGGAATTCCGGCATGTGCAAGAGCCATTGAAGCAGCATTTATTCCTGCTGTTCTTGTTCCAGCATCTGCTTGTAGAATATAAATCTGAACATCTATGACTGTTCCAGGAAAGCTATCTAAGTCGAGAACAGGAGCTAATGCCCATTCAGTTACCTTAGAAATTTCCTGGGCTCTTCTGTTTGGTCCAGGCTTCTTTCTTTCTGAAACTGAGAAGCTCATTAAATCATAATTGCATCTTAGAAATGCTTTTGTCGGATTTTGCTTGTGCTGTGGATGTAACTGTCTTGGTCCGTAAACCGCAGCTATTGCAATTGTATTTCCAAATGCGAAAAGCGCAGAGCCATCTGCATTAGGAATTATTCCTACCTTAGCAGTGATTGGCCTCAATTCATTGCTTTTTCTTCCATCTATTCTTTTAAAACTTGATTTTGTCATTTTATTTTATTTGTTTTTATCAAACCATTCCTCCATTTTCTCTGTTAAACCATCAATGAAAACCTGCTCAGCAACATATTCTATTGCTTTTCTTGCTCTTATTTCTTCACTAATGCTGGATCCTCTTATCCAAATCCAGCCATTCTGCCCTATTGTAACATTGCAGCCAGTTTTATCTTTTATTAAATTGACCATTGAACCTTCTCTTCCTATTATTCTTGGAACTCTTGAAGGAATCACTCTGAATATGAAACCGCCTTCCAGCTTACCAAGGCCTTTTCCTTTGAACGAAAGATCTATTCCTCTTGCATTAACATTCCATATTTTTGCGGCAACTACCTCCCCAATTGCTAGAAATTGATCCATTTCATCTTTATTTATAAATCTTGGAGACTCTTCTATTGGCAAAAATCCAGCAGAAGCAGAGTCAATATCAACATTCCAGCCTCGGAAAGTAATATCTGAAACACGGCCAATAACAACATTGCCTCTTCTTGGGATGAATGCTCCAAATAGCGAGATAACCTTTATTACTCTACCAGCAATTTCGGCAAGACCATATCTCGAAGCGACTACATCTTCATTTATTCTTCTTGTTCCTTCTCCGGGAAGATAGTCTTCTCCAGAAACAATTGTCTCTCCGGGAACCACAACTACTCTCTTTACACTCTCGGAATCCGAGGGTTCTCGATTAAACTCAGAATTTTCTTCTTGTTCTTCCTTAATGCTTTTTTTCATAATTTCTACAAAAATCAGACAAAAATAATCGTAATTTTCTGCCTGTATTTTCCTTTTACAAAACTGTCTATTTTTTATGGTTTATAAATCTTGCGGATTTTCGGATTTTAAGATATATAGATATCTTGAAATAATATTTATTTATTCTTCCAGATATCATAAGGAATTACATTTGTTTTGGTTTCTCCATTTGAATAAATTTCCCCTTCAATTACTTTTCCATTAGAAGTTTTGACAAGTTCCTCTAAGTCAGAAAAGAAGAATATTGCTTTTTTCCTAAATTCTTTTGGAATAACTCCCTCTTCCCTTTCGATATAATTTAATTTTCCGTGAGGAAATACCCTGTCTCCTGCCTTTACTATTGCCTCTTTTTCAACATCCAATGGAATAAATATTTTTTTGAAAGATAACTCTGCCATGATTTCTCAAATATTGAGAAGTTAATAAGATTATTGATGATTAGACAGAAGGAAGCTCCTGGCTCTGGACTGTGCCATGGGTAATATTGTTAAGCTTGTCAAAGAAATCTATAGTCATGCCTGCAGGAATTGCCAAAACACATTGAAGACTTCCATTTCCGAGCCATTCTTCATCTTCTTTGTAATCTTTTAACAAACCATAAACATTTCCGGTATATTGCGCTGGAATAATTAACTTTATTCTCTTCACTTCAAGTTTTATTGGAATTGCAACTTTTAATGCATCTACCAAAGGAACTACCTGCTGTTCAGCAGGACGATTGTCAATACTATAATGAACTTCTTCAATTGCCCTTTTTATCCTATCTTCTGTGTATGGTCTTCCATTTTGGTCAACTGCATTCTTGATAATCAATTGAATTAATTGTTTTACTTTATTCTCTTTTTCAGTATCTCGGAATTCCTGTGTTTTCTGCACTTCTCCTTTTGTGATTATTATTGTTGCTACTTGGTATGGGTCTATTGTTCCGAAAGCATCCATAAGATCTGCATTCGAGACAGCCGTGCCTTTTCTAGTATCTGAAAATATTTTGGGGACATCAACAGCAATCCTAACATCTCCCTTGCCTTGCCTGACTTTCAAGGCTTCATCTAAATCAACACTTATCTCGTAATGCTTTCCCTTTGCTTTTATTCTTGCAGTTACTTTTGGCATTTTAACTGAAATGATAAAGAGCTTATAAATATTATGCTAATATACAAATAACTTTAATGATTATGTTGAGTAATTAATAATCTATATGAACCTATTTAAGAGATTAAATATAATTATTAATAATTGACATATAATATGTGGGATTAAATATAATTACGTAATTTATTTAACGAATTTCTTTAAATCTTCGCCATGCAAACGAACAAGTTTTTCATCCTTATTTGTTGTGTAGCCCACATCGAATCTTTCTAATTCAAAGTTCTTCTCCAGAACTTCCCTAAATATTTTTAATGTAAACTTTATCCCCTCTTCGATAGACATATTATCATTGTAATCTTTTCTCAGCATTTCTTTTATCTTTTCATCGTTTTCTCCAATGGCGTTTGCATGATAGGCATAGAAATTTCCTGTAACATCTGATGTGTAAAGATATCCCTTGCCTTTGCTTACTCCGGCAATTAATAAGGCGACTGCAAAGGGGCGAGCTCCGCCATATTGAGTGAACATCTGTTTTTTATCCGCAATCATTCTCATTATAGAAATTGGCTCTATTGAACCGCCGTAAGTAACCCTATGCTGCTGCGCTAGCACTTGAGCCTGGTCAATTAAAATTCTTATATCTGCGAGAATTCCTGCGGCGCTGGCCATCACGTTTTCATCTACTTCATAAACTTTATTTGCCGAGCTTGCGACTATTAATTTATCTCTTACTCTTCTGTCAGCTACAATTAAAACTCCATCTTTGCATACCAATCCAATTGAAGCGCTCCCTAAACGAACTGTTTTCTCCGCATATTCTACCTGAAGAAGATGCCCATCCGGAGAGAACATTGTCGCTGCTCGGTCATAGCCCATTGCCTGGTGCTGCATTTCTGTTGGAACATCCATTTTATTAAAATAATAATTAATCAATACTTTTTAATTATTTATGGATAAAATCAAAGCTATTTAAGCTTTACTAAACTATAGTTGATGGTTAAATTTTATTGATTCTTAAGTCAGTGAGGTTCTTTTCCTGGTCGTAATTGGCATGTGTAATAAAATTCCTATCTGAAAAAACTATGGGAAGAAGCTCTTTGTCTGCTTGAGGCATCTCTAAATTTAGCAAATCAGACTTCTTAACCCAACTAAGCTCTCCTTCATTGCAATTAGTAAGTTTTCCAGTGTAACCATCTGAAATAAATAAGTGTGCTTCCCAGTCCTTTTTTCCGGGAGATGATAAAGTTAAAATTCCCTTCCAGATAGGGGTTATGTTTATCCCGGCTTCTTCCATAACTTCTCTTTTTATGCAGTCTATTGGATTCTCTCCCTGCTCGGCTTTGCCTCCAAGTCCTCTGTAAAATGTTTTATTTGCCTCTTTTTTATTTCTGCGAAGCATTAAAATTCTATCTCCTTCTTTTATATAACAGCAAGAAGAAATTATTTTGAAATATTTGTCCATTATTCCCATATTTTATTAATTAGAATCTCTTTGCTTTTGTTTCCTGCAAATATCTCTCTGCCTCTTCAGTTGTTTGCTTTATGACTAATGTGGCATTTCTTTGCTCTGGATGCCATCTTCTTCTAAAACTGTTTAAATCCTCTGTAGCAGTTGGAGATGCACTTCTCCTAATATCATACAAATCGGAAAGATTGTATCTCTCAAGTTCTTCTCGCATTCCAGCTATTCTCATTAAATCAACGCTGATTGGGCATTTATATTGCCTTGACATAGATAGTTTAAGGAAAATAAGTATATAATTATTTCTGTGTTTAGTGCACTTTCATAACTTTTCTTAAAATCATTGACCACATGATTGAAAAAACTATGTACGCCCAGATACCGGATAGAAACCATATCCTTACGGGATTTGCAATGAAATAATCTCCAAACCATCTAATCAATAATATAAATGGAACCATTGTATATAGTACTGGGCGCATTGTGATTGGCATTGATTTCATCATCAACTCCATTGATTTTTTTGAAAGCTCCATTTTTTTCTCGGGATGCTCTTTGTATGTTTTCATTTCCTGCTGAACTATCTTCTGTTCATCTTTAATTTCCTTTAATAAATTTTGGTCTGTTGCATATTTTTGCAATAATGTCATCAAAAACGTTAAAACTCCAGTTATAATTATCAATCCAAGGGTAACATTCCAATTCATTAGAATTCCCAAGGTCGGGTCTAATGCAGAATGAACACCGTCTTTTATTGCAGGAATAGAACTCCAAAGAGAAGCGATGCCCAGGCTAAGAATCATAACAACAAACATAATTGTCATCCCTTTCATTTTTCTTTTGCTCCTTTTAAGATGGATAATAGAATTCTAAAGGGTTTTTAAATTCGATGAAAATTAAAAATTAACCCATCATCTTTCTCATAGCAGGATGCATGTCCATTGCATGCTGCTGTGCGATGTTCTGGTAGAACTGGTATGCAATCATGACTGCAAGAAGAATTGCTGTTCCTGATGTCAATGCTCCAAGAGTATCAGCGAAAGAAGCAAGCGCTCCGATCGCCAGTCCTCCCATTAACGTTAAAGGAAGAATATATCTTCTTAAAATAGATTCAAGAACTCTGGGATCTTTCCTGAATCCTGGAATCTGCAAACCAGATGCGATAATATTCTTGGCTTGAGAAGATTCATCCATCCCAGATGTTTTTACCCAGAAGAATGCAAATACTGAAGAGACAATCATATAAAATATTAAGTGAGAAATTGCCTGAAATATCTGCGAAGTCTGCAGACTTCCCCTTATAATTGATTCAACAACATTGGATGAGCCAAACCAAAATGCTAATCCGGAGATAGCCTGCCCGTTTGAAAATCCCCCAAGAAATGTTGCATGGCCTACAGTATTTTCAACTAGACTTCCGAATAATTGAACGTTCGCCACCAAAGCAGCTGTAAGAATGACTGGAATATTAGAAGTATAGAAAAATGCCAACGGCCATTTTATTCCATAACCCCTAAGCTTTTCGAAGGATAATGGAATTTCCACTTTGAGATTTTGGGCCCAAACTGCCAAGCAAAAGATTAATATTGTTGTTGCGATTGCTGCGATTGCAACAAGGGCTTCTTTTGGAGCTCCATTTATCACAGACTGCAGAATAACAAGAACATTTCCTGTGCAGGGAGTATTTGAAAAGTCTACCAGGCAGTTTTCTCCAGTTGTTCCTATGAACTGGAATAACCCTGTGAATAATCTCCAGGCGACTCCCGCTAATATAAATAAGGAAACTCCAGAGCCGAATCCCCACTTTGTTGAGACCTCATCCATGAACATTATTGCTATCCCGCCTAATATTAATTGAAAAACAACTACTCCTGTATATCCTGGAGCTGCCTGCAATCCACCCATCAGAACATAGACAAGCGCCTCAAATATAATGAAGAAAATGACTCCGAGTTTTTGCAGTCCCTGGAAATATTTCTTTCCTTCTTCTGTTTTTGTATCTATCTTCAAGATTCCGGAACCTACTAATAATTGCAGGATGATAGATGCCATAACTATAGGACCAATACCTAATGAAATGACAGAGCCGAAATCTGTTCCGAATATAATAGCTAGGTATTCGAATCTTGACAATGCGTTGTTTGACATTCCATGCAGGGCAATGTTTGCCAAGATGAAGAACGCACCTAGAATAATAAGCGTCCACTTTAGTTTTACGTTGAATGAAAGCTTTTTTTCAGCAGGATGCTTCACCTCTGGGAGATTGTATAATATACTCTTGATATTGAAAGCCATTTTAAGGATAGAAAAAAGGAGTTTTTAAATCTATTTTTAAATATTTTAGCAGATTATTTCTTTTCCACAACCTTATTATCTTTAGATTCTGGTTTTGCTTTTGGTGTTAATTCTCTTTTTTGTTTAACAATTATATTACCGCCGGCTTTCTTGACTTTTTCTATTGCCGATTGAGAAGCTAATAAAGCATTAATAATTAGCTTATGTTCTACTTCACCCTCGCCTAAGATTTTATGATTATTTAGGTTTATTTCATAACTTCCTTTATTATCCTTGGCCAATCCTTGCTTGATGTAAGATGACAGGTTTCTTTCTATATCTCCAATGTTTATTGCAGGAGCTTTCTTTCTAACAGGGCGCCTTATGGCTTTATCGCTTCCAAAATAATTATTTCCATAAAGGTTGATTATCATTGATTTTTTCTGGTCCCCCCGCTTTCCCGTTCCTGACATTCCGAATCCTCCTCTATGTCCGCTTCCTCTTGCTTTCTTCTTGAATCCTCTTCTGTGCGTTTTTGAGCCTCTGAATCTTGATTTCTTTCTTCTCTTTGTTAGTTTCATTTATAATAACCTCCTGCGAGTTCTTATGACTCCAGCATCCATAAACTCGTTTTTCATTTTATTTACGTTTATTTCTCCTTTTTGGCTTGTCCAAGCTTGGCTTCTTTGATTTTAATGACTTTGTTTTTGATGGTCTTGTTTTTGCTGCTTTCTCGATGCTAAGTTCATGCTCTATTTCATTGTCAAGGTCTAACTCATCTATTGAACTATCTTTTTCTCTTTCTGCAAGAAGTTCTTCAGGAACTTGTGCGAATGAGCCTATCTTGCCGCATGATAAACATTCTTCCGGCTCGAAAGAATCATATTCTATATTTCCACACTTGCACTGCCAGGCGAAATCCATTACAACATCCTCCTAAGAACCAAGGTTCTTACAAATTCCTGTATCATTCTATGCCCAATCATAACATCCCCCTGACTAAGTCATTTATTTTTTCTTTGTTGTCTCCAAGAACGCCTTTTCTTATAGGGAAATGAATTTTTGTCTCTATTCCTTTTCTTGGAGGATGCAATCTGAAGAAAGGCTTTATTCCTAAACTCTGAAGGTCTAGTTTTCCTTTCTTTTCCTGATTAAGTATTTCATTTGCAACTGCTTTAAAATCTATTTTTTTCTTTTTATCAATTAATTGCGCTCTTTTTTCCAAAAGTGCGGAAAGAGTAGAATCGTTTATCTTCCCATATGCAATCGTATTCCTTAACTTCTTCAAAATAGAAAGATTCTCAGCTATTGGAAGCAATAAAACTGCAGAATATTTTCTTCTAAGCCTGATTCTGAACAATGATTCATTCACTTTTTGAGGAATTTCTACTAAACCTGAAATTCTTATTGCGATTATCATACTTTAAACTCCCTTAACTTTACTAGAGCATCTACACATGCTTTTGCCATGTTTATTGTTGTTCTTGTCTGTCCTAGAGTCATGCTATAAACATCTTTTATTCCGGCTAACCTAAGGATTTTCTTGCATTCATTTCCTATAACAAGACCGGTGCCTCTTGGCGCAGGAATTAAAGTGACTTTTGAACTTCCGCACTTTCCAGTTACTTTAAATGGGACTGTATGCGGATCTGACTTGTCTTTTTCATGCTCTGGACTTTCAAATCCGCGAATGACTTTAATTAAATTCAACTTTGCATTCCTAACTGCCTTATCTCTGGAAGGCAAGGTTTCTTGTGATTTTCCTATTCCTAAACCAACGTGTCCTTTCCTGTCTCCGACAACAGCCATGCAGGAAAATGTCGTTACATTTCCTTCCATTGTCTTCTTTTGAGTCTGCCTCCAAGCACGTCTTTTTCCCCCGCCAAATTTGCCTTTAGACTGCCCGATAGAAAGAAGGTCTATTTCCAATTTCAATAAAGAATCTACTATCTCTGCCTCAAGAATCTTTTTTCCTTTTTCAAGAATTTCATCAATATCTTTTAGTTCTCCAGATTTTACTTTCTTTCCTATTTCTGTTTTGGGAGCCCAGGATGCAATTGATCTTTCTCTTGTCTCCTTTTCTTTTTGGGCAGTAAATTCTGCCCTTGTCAATCTTTTTGCTGGAGCCTCTTTTATTTCTTCCTCTATGGTTTTCTCTATTGCCTCCAATTCTTCAGGAAGAGCTTCGACCAAAATCTTTGGTTTGCCGGGTGTTTCTTTTTCTGCCATTTTCAATTTATTGAACCTCGCTTTCTTAAGACTTCATAAATCTTATCTGCCATTTTACTTTATTTTCTCCATTAATGAAGCGGTTTTTTCATCCTTTTTAAGCTCTTCTATTGTCGGCAGGACTTCGAGACTGCAGGGGACTTTTATTCCTGAATCTATGAATCCTTTAACGGCAGCATATATTCTAGATTTTTTTATATTTCTGTTCATCCCAAAATCTATTATGGCTTCTTTTATTTTTGCCTTTGCCTTATCTCCAAGCAATTTCCCAGTTAAATAAGCAGCTGAAAGAGATTTCAAGCTTCCAGAAAGCTCTTTAGGCCAGCCTCTTGCCAATAGTTCTTTTGAATTTACTGCAAAGACTACCTTATCCTGGGCTATGTTGGATTCAACTATTTGTGCTAGGATATATCTATTAGTTTTCCTAATTACTAATCTTGGCTTTTCAGAGGAAAGCAGAGCTAATCTTGCTTTATAATCAGTCTTTCCTTCTTTTCTTCTCCTTCTTATTGTTTTTCCAATTCCTTTCATATTTGCGATATCCTCTCTCTAAAATGAGCCATGTCTCTGAATGATGATGCCTTGATTTCTTTTCTTAATTTCATGTAATCTTCATCTGAAATTTTCTCTGTTTTTCTTAAAACAGCCAGGTATTTTCTTAGTTTTCTTGTTATTAGAATATATTTTCTCTTTTTATCAACGACTTTCATTCTGATTTTACCTGCATGTCTTCTGTATTTTCTCTTGACTATCTTTTTTCTTCCCATAATTGGGCGCAGAATTATCGCACCTTCCTTTACTAAATCTCTTATATCCTGCTTGGTAATTGCTTCTTTTATTTCAAGTAGCCTTGCGTTGTGGAAAATTATTCTTCTCTTGCCGACTCCAAGAGTTCTGGCAACAAGGTCTTTTTTGTTCTCAAGCTTCATTTTCTTGCCTCCTTAGTTTCTTTTCCAAGATTTAATATCTGAATCTTCATCGACTCTGCTTTCTTTATTATGTCTAATTTCTTTCTTGCTCCAACTCTTGATGCAATAATTATTCCTTGATTTTTGTTTATCTTTTCAACTTCTTTGACATTATTGACTACAACTGGAAGAAGATTATTTATTTTTCCAGAATCTTTCATTGGTTGCTTATAGCCTATAATAGGTATTGCAGGGTATCCTTTTCTCCTTCTCCTGATTTTGCTGTGCTTTCCCCTTGCCCTTCTCCAGACCTGCAGTTTCTTTCTTCTCTTTCCCAATCTGGAATGCCTCCAATAATCTGTTCTTATGAATTTTTTCATTATAGTTCTCTCCCGGGTTTTTCAGTTATGTAAATTCCATCCTGGAATACTCTTCTATCACGATTTCTTACAATTGTTGCTTTCTCAAAATTGGCAGCAGTCTGTCCAGCAGCTTCCCTGTCATGAGAGCTCACTGCAATCTTGGCTCCTTTAATTTGGACTTCAACGTTTGGCAGAATCACAGCAGTTCTTGGAACTTTTTCCCCTAAAAAGTTATTTATTATTAACTTGTCCTTCTCTACTTTTAATATCATAGGGAAATGAACATTGCAAGATTCAAGAGAATAAACATATTTCTTTTCCAAACCGAGAAACATATTTCTTAAATGGGCAAGATTTGCTCTTATTGATTTTAATTGTATTTTATTTCCCCTTTCACAATTGAAAACTATTTCTCTTCCTTCTGTTTTAACTTCGACTCTTGGAATTTTTAAATTTCTTGATAGTTCAACTCCTGATTTTGAACATTTTATCACTCCATCTTCGAGAGAACATGAAACTCCTTCAGGAATCTGTATTTTTTCTGTTATTTGCGTCTTCATTTTAAATTTTAGTAGAAATATGCCACTAAACTTCCTCCTATTTTCTTTTCCTGGGCTGATTGATGACTCATCAATCCTTTTGAAGTTGAAACAATAATTACTCCGAAGTTTTTCGCTGGAAGATATCTTTTTTCATATTTCTCTATTTCGTCCACTTTAACAGCATATCTTGGAGTTATTGCCTTGCAATAATTTAACTTGTCTATTTCAACAGCCATTTTCTTTCCATCAATCTTATAACTCTTTATGTAGCCCTTCAATTTAGCAATTGCTAAAATCGACGAAAGAAGCTTAGAGTGGTAATTAATTTCAACAGTTGTTTTTCTCGCTTTCTTTGCATTCATTATTTTATTCAATGCGTCTGAAACGATATTTTGTGACATTTTAGGAATATTTGTGGAAGCCAATTTCTTCAGCTATTTCTCTGAAGCATTGCCTGCATAAGTTTAGATTATATTGCCTTAGATGGGCGCCGAACCGGCCACAGCGCTCGCATTTTCTCTTTGCTATCCCGGAAGTTCTTATCTTTGGCTTATTATGTCTAAGAAACTTGTCTAAAACTGCGGGTTTTCCCTTTAATTGCCTTGTTAATTTATTCCAATCGCTTGCTGTCATTTTAATTCACCTCTGTAATAACCGGCATAATCGCTGTCCTTAAATCTATTTACATATAATTGCGATAATAACTCTTTTCTATCAATATATATTCTCTCTGCTAACACTCTGCTAATACTTTTATCTTTTTTCTTATGTTCCATTCTTATTTGAACTTCGTCCTGAAGCTTTCCTCCATATATTTTATTATTTCTTCTTTTGAAACAAATTGCTTTCTTGGCACTGTGCCTTGCTTAATTTTCTTTCTTTTTACCCTTAATCCCGGGCGGGCAAAAACAACAGTTATATTGAATCCTCTGATTCCGATATCTCTCTGATATTCCATTCCGGGAATATCAATGTATTCTGGGATGCCGAATGAGAAATGATTATCTGAAACCTGCTTCTTCTTCAATATATTATCCATCGCTCCAAGAAGCCTTCTTAATAATTCGATTGCTTTCTCTCCTCTTATTGTAACTCTTGTTCCCACTTCCAATCCGGGACGGACTCCAAAATCCGGAATTCTTTTTTGAGAAGTGACTATTTGAGCTTTCATTCCGGAAATAAATTCAAGAAGTTTTTTTGCTTTTTCCAGTTCCTTGTCAACTGCTCCAGAACTTAGGAGAATTTTTTCTATTTTCACCTGTCTCATTGGATTGTCAGATTCATTTTTCACAACTAATTGTTTTGCCTTCATAATACTATAACTGAACTGATTGGAAGTTCAGATTCCTCATCATTTAATTTGATTAATGCCTTGGAATCTTTTATAGAAGTTATTTTTCCAGAAAGACCCTCATATTTTCCAGACATGACAATGCAAGATTTTCCTTTACCAAATGAAACATGAGATTTTATTTTTCCAGAGAAATCAAGGTAAACAGAATCCCCTACTTTAATGTCCTTGCTTCCAATAACATTAGTGCCATCATGCATATTTAGCTGAATCTTTCCTTTGGGAAGCAATGTTCTTGAAATAACTTTGCATAATCTTTCATTGTCTTTTGTTTCTTTGAATGTGAATCTTCCAGTTGGCAACAAGAAAAGAACATATTTTTTGTCTGCTTCAATAATGTTGAATAAATTAATGCTTTCATTTATATCTCTGACAAACCTGCCATTCAACTTTAATAATTTATTATGAATCATTGCTTTTACTTCTTTTGCAGTCTTCGCCAGCTTCAAAACATCCCTTATTGCAATGACGACAGGGATAGACTCAGGTATATTTGACAGCGCCCTAGCTACATATTTGTTCCCTTTCCTTTCTATGGGTATTTTCCATATTACTTCCTTCCTAGTTTGATGCATTTTTCTTTTCCTTAATTTCTTTTCCTGATTTTTCTTTTGCCGGATTTTCTTTTAGTTGTTTTTCCTGCTTTGGTTGTGCATTGACTTGCTTCGATATTTTCTGAGCTGCCTTTCTATCTAAGGCTTCCAGTCTCTTCTTATCTCCTAGTTCTAATGCAGTAATTTGAAGCTTGCTTGGCTGGAAATAAACATTTACTTTGGAACCATCTTTCTTAGTTCTTTGCAAATTTTCCAGAGTTGCCAACCCCCGCTTTATATCGACGGAAGATACTTTTGCTTTCTTCTTCCTGAAAAAACCACGCATGACAAGCACCTCATCCCCTTTCCTGAGGGGAAGATTTCTCTTGCCATACTTTTTCCTTAATTCTTTTGATAAATTAGCGCTTAAAAACTTATGCTTTCTGTGCAATGGGGCATTGTAATTATATTTTCTTTGCTTTCTAGGCTGCAAGGATGATTGCCAGGCAGTGGAAAATTCGTTTTTCATTCTGATGCTCCCTGTCCAATAGAAATATAATCTTTAGAAGCAATAAGCAAATAACCAGTTAGTCTTAGTTCCCTGTTTGGACAACTAGTTACAAAATCAAATACTGCTTTCTCATTTATTCCATCGAATTCTATTTCGGCCCCAATTCTAACATGCGTTCTGGACCCAAATTCAAATATATCTACTACTTTCCCTTCTACTTGCTGCTTCATTCCTTTATATTTTACCGTAACTAATGGTTTCATAGTACAAAATCCGCTATTTTGGCGACCTCTTTCCATCTTTCATGAATCTCTCTTGCCACAGGGCCTTTAATCTGGGTTCCTTTTGGATTTCCCTTTTCATCTTTTAATAATGCAACTGCGTTGTCTTCAAAACAAACTCTTTCTCCTGTTAATCTTCTATAGGATTTTCTTTGTCTTATTATTACTGCATCGAACAAAAGACCCCTCATATCTGGCTTTCCAGCTTTTACTGTGACTTTGACCCAATCTCCGACTTTTGCATACTGCTGTCTTGCTTTCTTTGTTTTTCCATGCTTTACTCCGGTGATTCTTACAATTCTCGCTCCACTATTATCTGCGGCTAGGACATTACTCCCAATTGCCAAACCACGAGTCACTCTTGCTGATATTGCTTTCATGCTCTAAGAACCTCTGGAATTTCTATTCCTAGTCTTTGGTATAATTGTTCTAATCTTAAATTTAAATTCTGGAAGGGAGCCAGATATTTTCTGCTAATGAAATCGTTTCTTGCACATCCTATTCCGTAATTTATCCATATCATTCTATAATTTAAGATAGGTTTCCATCTATCAACAATAAATTGATGCTTATTATCCAAATCTTCGAGAAAGGGAACTTCGCTTTCATACTTCTTTATATCGCCTGCTACTTCCTTAAATCTCTCTCTCCACATCCATTCTTTTTGTGCATCCATTATTTTTTATCTCCTTGATTATGCGTGACTTTTTCAACAACTATGAAATGAATTATCTTTGATAATGGACGGGTTTCCTGAATTTTTACATAATCTCCGACATTTATCTGTGATTCCATCTTTGCGGGAAGTCTTGCATGCAGTCTTGTCTTCTTTCTGTAAAATCTTTCATACTTTCTTACATAGACTGTTCTTTCGAATTCAACAACGACTCTTCTTGGGAATTTCTTTGTGACGAAACCTTCAAATGTTCTTCCTCTTGTCTTGGCTAAGTCTGATTCATGAGTCTTTCCACTATTTCCGCTGATTACTTTTCCAGTTTTTTCACTGGCTTCTCTAGCTTTTTCCTTTTGTTTTTCTTTTGCCATTTTTATCCTGTGTTTTTTGCCTTTTGGAACTCAGTCGCTTATCGATGCTTCTGAAAAGCCCATCTTCACTAAGACCGGCTTTACTTGCTTCAGGTGATTCCCCTGGAGCTCGATGGCATCATTCTTTACAGTGCCACCGCAAGCAAGCTTTTCCTTCAAAGCTTTTGCGATATCCTTAAGGTTTATGTTCTTGTCGAAACCTGTTACAAGAGTAGTCAGCTTCCCGTATCTCCTCGCAACCGTGGAAATAGTTATCTGCTGCTGCCCCTTGGCGATTTCCTCGAACAAACCTTGTTCCGTCGGCAAACCTGTTCTTGGATCTATGTCCATTGTTTATTTGCTCTTCAATAAATCTTTGAATTTACTGAATGTCATTAGACGTGAAATGGTCCTTTTAATCTCTTTCGTTTTTGCATTTTGCTTATTTGCAGTTACACCTGCCTTGACTAATTCGAATCTTAATTCTGCAAGTTTCGCCTTTATTTCATCATTGCTCATCTTTGAAATGTCCTTTTTTCTTATGATTGCCATTGTGCTTTCTCCTTTGATTTTGATTTTTTAGTTGTCTTCTTTACTTTTTTGACTTCTTTTCTTGCTTCTTTCTTTTCTTCTTCCTTTACTTCATCAGCTGCCCTCGAAACATCCTGGGCTTTTAAATTCTGGATGAATTTCTCGTCAATAATAATTCTGTCATGAATGGGCGCATGCGGAGGCAATATTGATACTTTTATTCCTACAACTCCTGGAATCGTAATTGCCTGTGACATTGCTCTATCTACTACCTTTGAGGGATCTCCTGTCTTCTTCAAGTAACCTTGAGAGAATCTCCAAGATTTTGCTCTTTCGCTTGGTAGCTTTCCAGACATTACTATTTCTACTCCTAATGCGCCTGATTTGATTATCGAATCCATCATCTTGTAAGCAATTACCTTAAATTTCAATGATCCCTGTCTTTCAAGAAGAATTGCAATTTCATCAGCTACAAGCTGCGCATCCAAATAAGGCTCCAAAATCTCCTTTATTTCAATATGCGGATTGTCTAATTTGAATCTTCTCTTCAGGACACGGGTTAATTCTTCTATTTTTTCTCCTTTTCTTCCTATAACCAATCCTGGCTTGCTTGTTGCTATAACTATTTTCTCCCCTACAGGAGTATATTCTATATTTGCGGTAGAGATTCTCCCTTTTCCCAGGGATTTCTTCACATACTCCTTAACTCCAAGCTCTTCTTTCTTGAATGTCACAAATTTTTTCTCTTCCATTTTACTTTTATTTCCTTGCCTCCTTGTTTTCTTTTTCAACATTGAATTCTTTTGCTTTGATTGTGATATGGGCTCTTTTTCCTTTTCCGGATCTTCTTGATGGGCGAGAAGCAAGAGTTGAATTAGAGAAGAATATTCTTGTCTTTTCTAAATCAAGACCATTGACAATTGAGTTTCCTTTCAATGCTTTCAGCAACGAAATGAATAACTTTGACGCATTCACAGGGTATCTTCCAGACATCATTCCCTTTCTATGCGGAATTTCTCCTTTAAATGGAATTGCTCTCTTTAATTTTATAACTTCATTCAATTCATTTATTGCCTGATCTATTTTCTTTCCTTTTATAAAACTGCTGATATACATTCCCTGTCTCTTTGACATATGCAATGAAACTCCTTTGGCTACAGCTTCTTCTTTCTTTGTTATTTTTTTCTTGACTTCAACTTTTTTCTCTTCTTTCTTTTCTTCTTTTTTCTCCTCCTTAATTTCACTTTTCACATTATCTTTAACGTTATTCTTCTTTCCTTCTTTTACCTCAATAGGCTCATCATTAGATTGCTTTTCTGCTTTTATCTCATTAACCTTTACCTCTGCTTTTACATTAATATCTGTTTCTGTTTCACTAATCTTGCTATCCTTATTGATATCTTTTTCTTTGCTTTCATTCACTTTGTTATCTTTATTTTTGTCTTTATTTTCCTGCATTTTCTTTTCTACTTTTGGTTTGTTTTCCATTTTTCTCTCTTCTTGTTTTTGTTTATTTTTTTCTTCCATTTTACTTCTTCAATGCACGCGATGATTTAGTTGCTCCTATTCCTGCCTCGCTATGATTGACTTTGGCAGTTGTGATTGCAAATTCTCCTAATCTGTGGCCTATCATCTCAGCTGTTATCCTGACTTCGTTGAATGCCCTGCCATTATGGACTCCTATTGCCAAACCAACTAGTTTAGGAACTATAACTATATCTCTCAAATGAGTTCGAATCTTTTTCTTTCTGGATATTTTTTCCTCGCAATTCTTTATGAATTTTTCAACAGTATCAAAATTATGCAGGACATATCTTCTAGATCTGGAAGGCAAGAACTTGGCCGACTCACGAACATCAAGGCCTTTCAGATACTCCAGAGTCTGACCACGGTAAATCTGCTCTTTGGATCTGATTACTTCTTCTGCCATTTATTATTTTCTCCTCCCTGTTCTTCTTGGGCGAATATGTCCCACTCTTGCTCCTGGAGGGGCGTTCCTCTTCGCAATCTTTGACTTGATTCTCTTTCCCCTGCCAGAACCGAATGGATGATCAACAGCGTTCATCTTTACAGCAGAAGTTCTTGGCCATAATTTGTTTCTCGCTTTCATCTTGAACCATTTGTTTCCAGCCGTGATAAATGGCTTCAAATTCTTTCCAGAGCCGGCTATTGTTCCTATTGTCGCTCTGCAGTCTCCGCTTAAAATTACTTCTTTTTTGTTCGGCATTAAGATTGCGAATTTATTTCCTTCTAATTTTTTGAACAAAATTGCAGAACATCCTGCAGCACGCATCATTCTTCCCCCATCTCCAGGATTCAATTCAATATTGTAAATATTTGCTGCCAATGGAATGTTCTTTATGGTAAGAATATTTCCCGCATTAACTTCATTGCCGCCAATTTTTATTTTCTGCCCGACTACTGTGCCATTGAAAGCAGGTGTGAAAAATATTTCTTTGTCTATTTTAACTTTCATCAAAGGTGCTGAATGCCCTGCTGAATGGATTAATTCCAAGACTTCTGCTTCTCCATCCTGCATCGGGTATTTTACTCTATGCAAGAATGCTCTTCTTCTGACCCTGTAACTTAAACTTCCATGCCCTCTCGCCTGTTGTATAATTCTCTTTCCCATTTTATTTAGCTGCTACTTCCTCCCTTATTATTGCCGCGACTCTTAACGCTTCCTTGATTAATCTTCCCTGTTCGGATTCTACTGGTATAGCAACCATTTGGTCGGCGTTGCCAGAAAAATCAAACTGACTGAAGCCTGATGAGGCGCTGATACCTGGAGATATAAGCAATCCATGGTACAATCCACGTCTTGCCTCTAATTCTGTTTGATCAACTACAAGAATTCCCCCTTCTGTATACTTAACAAACACTAAATCTGCAGGTATATCTCCATAAAGACGGGCCCCTTGCATTAGTTGTCCCATTCTAAATTCTCTCATCTTATATCATCCCCAGCTTTGTAGCTATGTCTATTGCAGGATTAGCTTTGACCAATCTCACATAGGCAAACTTTTTATTTTGTTTTATCATTGTTCTGACTTCCTGAACTTTAACATTGAAAATTGCTTCAACTTCTCTCTTTATTTCATCTCTTCTTGCAATTCTTGGCGCTTCAAACAATAGTGTATTGTCTAATTCAATCATCTTTACTGCTTTTTCTGATGTTACTGGCTTTAATGTCATTTCTTTGCCTCCAATTCTTTCAATGCTTTTTCAGTATAAATTGCAAGTCTTCCTAATGGGTATAAGTCCAGAATTGAAACATTATCTATTGATTTAACTTCTATTTCCTTAACTTGTATTTTTTCATCCTTGCCTTTTACTAATAATATTCCTGCGTTTGATTTATATTTTCTTCCTCTCCCTTTTCCTTTTCCGGAACGGACTTCCTTATTCTTAAATATAAATTCATAGCTGCCGAATATTTTCTTTACTAAGTTAAGAAGGTCTTTTGTTTTGATATTATCCAATTTAGACTCGATGACAATTGATTTCATTGGCTTATCGAGGGAAGAATACCTCTTTGAAACAAAAGATTCATTAAATGTTGAAGCAAGTCCTGAATATAGTGCTAACAGGAATTCATTCTTATTGATTTTCTTTGGCCTCTTTATCAAAACAGGTCCATGAACTCTCCTGCCTCCCCTGGCGGAAGTTATTTCAGCGCCAACCCAGAAAAATTGCGTTCCTTTTCTATACATTTGCTTTCTTGGAATTCTGGAAATTCCTTTTCCGTAATGCCCTCCCCAGGCGTGCCTCATGTGGGAGATTGTTCCGGAGGCAGAATGCCTTTTTCCTGCTTCAGGAGCATGAGAATAAGGCTGCATTGCCATAAATCTCATTGAAAGAAACGCCTTAAGAGCAACATCTTCCCTAATTTTAGAGTCAAATGTTCCTGGAAGAGCTATCTCGGATTTCTTTTCCCCATTTATTGAATATAATTGCGCTTTCATTGTATACCTATAAATTCATACTTTTTCTTTAATTGATCTTTAGTCGGCCTGAAGGATGCTGTTAGCAAAACAGCTCTTTTTACGGGACCTTGAACAGAACCTTTAACAAGAATATAATTTGATTGTATATTTCCATAATGCTTGAATCCTTGCCTTGGATTTATGTTGTGCTCTTTTACATTCCCAGAACTTATTACTTTAAGATTATACATTATTCTTGAGAACATTCCTAGCTGGCCGGCTTGTGGAACTCTAAATATTACATGTGAAGGATGCCAGGGACCAAGACTTCCAGCTCTTCTTACTCCTTTTTCAGATTTATGCTGTCTCTTTGTCAAGCCAAATCTTTGCATAGCTCCAGAAAAGCCTTTTCCTTTTGTTAATGCTCGGGCATCAACCAATTCTTTTTTATTCAAAAAATCTTTAATAGAAATTTCCCTTCCAAGAAGAGATTTTGCAAAGTCCAATTTATTAGCTGCAGAAATTCCCAATTCCACAAGGTCCGGAGTTTTTTTAACAGATGTCTGAGAAGGAAGAGAATAAGCAATAATTGTTATGTCATCGAAGTCTTTCGGCACTTCGGCTTCAAATGGCTTTAGTGTTTTTGGAACTTTAACTATCTTTTTTAATTCTTTATCATTAGAAATAATAATTTCTTTGAGAATTTTTCTATTTTTATGGAATCTTATTGAGAAAGCTTTCATGCTTGGAGCTTCAAGGATTGTGACAGGAAAAATCATTTTCTTTCCTTTGGTCATGGAATCTGCAGTATTATCCTTGACTTGAACTGTCGCCATGCCAACTTTATATGTCAAAAAACCCAAAAGTCCGAGGTCTTTTGTATCGCTTAGAGTTGTCCAGTTCACACTAGGGATAAGTTTCTCCGACCTTTTTCTCGGCCAGAACTGCAATGAACCTAGTCTTGGTCTTGATGGTGCTGCCATTTTCGCTTATTATTGTCTTGTACGATACCTTAATTGTATCCCAACCCCAATTGTTTAGGGTTTAATATTAAAAGCTAACTTATAGCTTGTAAAGCTATCTTTAGCTTGTCCGCAACTCAGAACTATTTTATCAAGGGCCGTGTTTCCTTGACCTTACCAATTAGATTCTAAAGGAAGATGTTTTAGAGGGTATATAAACTTAATCTTCCTGCTCGATTCTTGGGGCGAGAACGAAAGAGAGAAGGACATTTCCTGTTGGGAAATCAATTCTCATAGGATGATTATCAGAAAAACTGATTGTCGCCCTGCTTGAAATCTTTGCTCCTTTTATGAACTTGTTTAAATATTCCAAGGAAAATCTTGCTGATGAAGTGTCAGAATAAATTTCCAATTCATCTGAAGAAAATTCCACCCTGACAGAATTAAGCCCTTTGGCTTCAACGATGAAAGAATTTGGAGCTGCTGAAAAAGTGCAGGCATCTGAAACGATAATGCAGTCTTCTATGACTTCTGAAAGGCTGGCAGAATCGATTTTTATAACTGATTTGAACTCCCATTTTGGCAGTTCTTTTTCATCTGCATCAATATCCAACAAAGCAAGGGAAAAATCTCTCTTTATTTTATCGTGTATAGATAACTTCAGCATGTTATCCTGCCTTTCTATTAATAGTGAACTTCCTAATTGACATCTTCTTAGAACTGCCTTTAAGCTATCTAAGTTAATTCCTAAAACCTCTTCTTTTTCAAGCCCGAATTCAGAAAATAAGTCATTTGGAATCTTAAAATAAACCATTGCTACATTTGCGGGATCTATTGCCGTAAGAGACATGCCTTCTTGGGTAATTTTCAATTTCACCTCAGTTACAAGCTCGGAAATGATGGAAATGATGTCTCCTAGTATTTTTGGATTTTCTAATTTTAGTCTCATTTTTGTTTAAACTAGCTATTTTTCGGACTTATAAGGTTTGTTGTGATGCAAGAAATAATAAGAAATTTATCATTAAATATGGGAACTAACTAGAGACTAATCTTATTCTGCTATTAATGAATAGGCTGTACCCAGAGGACTCTTTTTGATTGCTTTTGCGATGAATGAACCAATGAAATAACCAAAACCATTAACATGCTCCATGACATTTCCTGTTCCTTTGTTGAATTTGTCCCACAAAGTTGGTTTTTGTACTGGCTGTTCTGTTCTTTTTTCTAGATTGCTTGCAGATATCAATCTTTTCTGATGCTGCCGCAAAATTGCATCCCCCACATTGGTCTTGATGAAACCAGTGTATTTTCTTCTGTTGACATCAAAATTCATGTATCTCTGGGCTTTTTCATTCCAAATAACGGAAATTTGCTTGCCTTCATACAATCCAACATAAATATCGCTCTCGCTTAAATCTCTTGCCTCTCTTGTTTCTCTCTTTGGTACTTTAGGTTGAGTCGCTACTTGTTCACTTTGTGAATTAACATTTTCTCTCTGCCATATTGGTTTGTATTTATCATCGGGATGATAAACTTTCTGTTTTTCAGTTCTGTCATGAAAAGCTATTTTCACTGGAGAGAGTTTTCTGTCTGGAATAGATGCTAGACCGCTATATGAGATTTTTTCTTCTTTTACTGCTTCTATTCTGCTCTTCATCTGAGCTTTTTCTTCATCTTCTTTTGGAACTGGAGGTTCAATTAGTTTCGGAATGTCGGCAACTGCAATTTCCTTGACTTCTTGCTCTTCCCTATCATACCTTATGTATCTTTTATCAGATCTTAGCCTTCCGATAGGAATTTTATTCATCAAGTCTCCAGGAACTTCAGAAACAGTTATGCTTGGCTCATCAGCATCTAAAGAATAGGTTGTTGCAATTCCATCCCTATAAACAACAATATCTTTTGTTGGTCTTTTTGAAACTGATGTTTTTTGAGGCTCTTCTTTCTTTAGCTTATCAATCAATGTATTCCATTCGCTGTCTGAAACAAAGGAAGCTTTGTTCTTAAGCTTAACAGGTATTTGAGTCTCGTTTATTATTGATTTAAGATTATTAGCTTGCCTATCTAACAGGCTTTTCATCCTATCCTGTGATGCACTAAAATAAAGAAGGGTGAATAAAGAAGGGGACACAAAGGCACCAATCGCTACCGAAGCCAATGCTCGTTTGTCTTTGTTCAAGTCATCTAAAAATCCCATTTTATTCTCTTTTTTAGAAACTTTAGGGTATTTAAATCTTACCAATGTGTAAACTAAGAAGTAGTTACATAATATAATCTGGGTGCGAAAATTTAGCACAACAAACAATATAAAAGAAAAAAGCTAGAAAAACCATGGAAGATAAGACTTAAGAAGTCTTAAGTAAGATAGGGTTCATAAATGAAATGGAAGAAAAAAGCGAAAAAGAAAAAAGGATAAGAGCTATAACGAGGCTGTATTACTCGAATCCTAAAATAATCGAGGCATTATTAAGATTTTCCAAAGACAGAGAAGTGGTTCCGAGGTATTTCGAGGGTTTTGGCAAGAGGCCGGATGCTTTACAATATCCTTCAGATATCCAAGAATTGGTAAACAAAGGTGCAACATCTTTTCATTGTTCGGAGGAATTATGGAACGACCCTCTTGGGATAAATAATGAGATGTCGCAAGAACAATTTAATGAATTAAGAAAGGGTTGGGACTTGCTGATAGATATAGACTCTCCTTACCTTGATTTGTCTAAGATAGCTGCAAAACTGGTTATCAAAGCATTGGAATACCATAATATTAAAAATTGCGGGATCAAATATTCTGGAAGCAAGGGCTTTCATATTATCCTGCCTTGGAAGGCCTTTCCAGAGGAATTTCAAGGGAAAAAGACAAAAGATATGTTTCCGGAATGGCCAAGGGCAATAACTGAATACTTATTCAGCTGGATAAACCCCATTTTTATGAAAGAAGCTGGAAAAATAATGACTTTCGAAAAAAAAGACGATAAAATAAAGATATTTTGCATTAATTGCGACAGAGAATCGCAAAAGGGAATTATTACGAAGTTTAACTGCCCTGTTTGCGGATTGAAAGCAGAGAGAAAAGAAGTCAAGGTAAAAAAAAGACTTAGGTGCATGAACGGCAACTGCCCCGGAATTCTTGAAGTTATTGATGAAAAAGAATATTATTACTGTGATTACTGCAAAGATCCCGATAATGAAAAATTGCAGTTAAATAGTGAGAGACATCCTGAAGATTTTAGAGAAAAAAGGGGAGAAGATATAAGCGAGCATGCAAAATTTGATCTTGTTCTTGTTGCACCAAGGCATTTATTCAGAATGCCTTATTCATTGCATGAAAAAACTTCCTTTTCAAGCGTTGTAATCAAAAAAGAAGACATTGAAAACTTTGCTCCAAGAGATGCAAATCCTATGAACATTAAAATCCTTGATTTCTATCCTGAATGCGAAGAAAGAGAAGCGGAAAAACTTCTCTCTCAAGCTTTATCCTGGAAGCAAGATAAACAGATAATAGAGGAAAAAGTTGACAAACAGTATTATAAGAATTATAAAACAGAGGGGGACGACAAAGATAGAGTTTATGAAGAAATAAAAGCAGAGGATGTGAGGGAAGATTATTATCCTGAACCAATTAAGAAGCTTCTTCTTGGATTGCAGGATGGAAGAAAAAGAGGCTTATTTGTTTTGCTAACTTTTTTCAAAAGCCTTAATTTCTTCCCTGAAAAAATAAATGACAAAATAAGAGAATGGAACAAGAAAAATCCTATTCCATTAAAAGAAGGATATGTCAAGAGCCAGATAGACTGGCATTTGAAACAGAAGAAGAAAATACTCCCCCCTAATTATGACAATGATGCTTTCTACAAAGACCTTGGCTTAATTGACAAAAGACCAGAAGTGAAAAACCCGATTGTAGATGTAGCAAGAAAAATAAGGAAGAATAAATAAAAAACCTTGTGGTAATGTGCATCAGAAAAAAATATCGTTATCTCATAAACAACTTATCTTTATCGAAGCAAGATAATATATTGGTTAAATTATTTTTATCTTTTAATATTCATTTCCTGCCTTGCTTTATCCTTGTGGCAAGGTCACAGGGTATTGCAGAACAAGAAAACTGGGGGGCTAATAATCTTTATATATCGGCATTCTATATAATTGAAGAGGTAAAATACAAAGAAAAAGGAGTATGGATAAAAAGCTTATTTTTGCTGTTATTGGGGTTATAATAATAGTCGCGCTTGCCCTTTTCTTTATTCTTAATGGAAAGAAAGCTTCAAATGTAATTTATATAAATGAAACTTCAGAGGAAACAACAGCAAGAGCCTTACAAGAAAAAAATGCTTTTGCATGTGATGATGTAGCTTATATTGGAGAAAGGCAGTTTTGCAAATTGTCTGTAAACTTAGAATTAGAAAATGAAAGATATTGTTATTTAAGTTTTGATGATTCCTTATATAATTATACCTCTGCTGATTCCGGCTTAATTGTAGTTGAGATGAGTGATTTATGCTGGTTAAAATTCTCTGAAAAAAACAAAGTAAATTATTGCTTTAATGTTGAAAGCAATCTTGCCTATCAATCGTGTATAAAGAATTTTGGAGGATATGAAAGTGGTTAAAAAGAGCATTATAAGTTTGATTGTTGCGCTTGGAATTCTTTCGTTTCTTCTTATAATTTTATCCTTAACATCTGTTAGTGCTTCCAGGCAATGTGCTGGCAGTTTTGATGAGTTCACTATAGGACTGAGCCCATCTAATCCGCCGCCCCCACCCCCACAAATGTGCACCGCGCCGAATTTCCCGCCTGGATGTTGTATGCCCTATGATATTCAATGCATGAATTATCATCCTCAGGAATGTGTTTCAACAGACACGTGGATTGGAACTCTCACACCTGGAGCCACTGGACCCCTCACAGCCAGTGCTTGGTATCATACTGATTGTTTAAACGATCCTTTATTGGATGATGATGTTGCCGAAGAAGTTATGCATGTTTGCATAGGTGGAACTTGCCATGACTTTTCCCTACCGCTTGATGGGAGCACTTTCCAAAGTTTTGGCGATGTGGAAGCAGGGAAAAGCTATCCTGTTACTGTTGGCCCTGTAATGCTTCCCTTTTTCCCTGTAATTAATGCATTTATACCCTCAGACACAAATTGCTGCGGTAACGGAATAGCAGAAGGGACAAATGGTGAGCAATGTGATTTGGGAAAAAAATGCGTCGCCTCACTTTTGGTAGGAGGTTCCTACTCCTATTTATTAGAAGGTATTTACATAGGAGATTCATGCACAGGAGTAATAACTTCTGGGTCAACAATGCCTGAAGAGTGCCAAGCATCTCTCGTTCCCCCATTCGTCCAAGGCACTCCTGGAGAAGATTATGTTGCTACTTGCACTCCTAATGCTCTTGGTTTGGGAAGATGCACTGCAGATTGCAAGGAAAATTTCTGCGGGGACAAATTAATAAATAATGAGGTTAGAATCAAAAATGGCCAGATACAGAAATATCCAGACAATTATCGTATGAAAAATGCACTCCAAGACGCTTGCGATAATGGAAAATACTGCATTGATGGAACAGACTGCACAACAGATGAAAGTCTATGTTCTGGAAAAGTAAATGTTTTGACTGGAGAAGCTGATACTGATTGCAAAACCAGGACTTTTGTTATCAGGGAAGGTGAAAAGCAATCTACTGGCTGCTCAGGTGATTGTTCCAAACCGTGCGTTGATTCAGATGAAGATGGATATGATAATTGCGACCCAAAGGTGCCATTTATTGGCAAGCAGCCAGATAATATTTTTCAAACTAAGCCTGAATTTGGAGATAATTCATTATATGATGATAAAAAACCATATGATTGCGATGATGGGGATCCTGGAGTTAAAGGTATAGATTCTCTGCTTGTCGGAGGAGATTATCTTGATGGAAAAAGATTATGCGACCTGGATGTTGATGGGGCAATAAATGATGCTGCATTTCTCGAAAATTACATGGGAAAAAATAAAAGAGATTGCAATGATGACCCAAATGACCAGAAAAATGAACTCGGAGGGGATTGCCCTGTTCCTGATTGGTATTGGACAGGTCATCGTTTTTATGGATCTTCTTGGGAATGGAGATATCCAACATGGCTTGGGGCATATGGCGGGGTCTTTTGCACAGAGGACACAAACAATAATGGCATTCCAGATAATGCTAAATGTGCTTATTGTCAGAGTCCAGGAGTTGCGGGAGAGGTGGCGGATGACATTGACAATGATTGTATGGGACATTTCCAGGCAACAAATGGGGATATGTTGTTTGAAGTTAAGAAAACGATGGCTAATACCTGGGGAGTCGACTTTACAACAACAGGGCAGAATGATATACAGGTATGTTTAGATTACAATTCAAATTGGAAAGTTGCTAAATTGCCTAAGGGTGCAATTATAGACGGGGCAATAACTTTGAGCGAGGCCGGCGGAACAGAAACATTATCTCCTATAGAATTCACAGATGGCAGTTTCACAACAACTGGTAAAATATATCCTGATTTTTGCACGCCTTTAACTTCATTAAATACATTGGCAGGCAAGCCATTGAATGGCCATATAGAAATAGTAGCAGTTGATATAGGAAATGTTAAATTCTATGTAGGTCCATTGCCAAAAAATGAAAAAGGTCCTGTTGTAAAGGAATGTTATGTTTCAGGCTATCAGGGAGATGGAAAGAACGATTTAGCTAATGGTATTGATGACAGAGGAAATCCATTAAAGAGTCCATTTGGAGGAGTAGATCAGTTCTGCCAGATGGTTGATGATAATGTTAAAATTGCATAAAAATAATTATGAAAAAATATGATAAAAATATAAATGGGGAAGATGGTAGGTAAATAGAGAAAAAGATGAGAAATAAACCAAGAATACAAAGAAAAAACAAAAAGGGAATTTCCGGGATAATCACTACTTTAATAATTGTTTTAGTGGTTATTGCTATTGTAGTAGTTGTTTATAATTTTATCAGGCCTGTGTTGCAACAAAATGCAGAAAGAGTAGAACAACAACAGTTAGGCTTGGCAACAAGTTTTGTTATACAAAATTATAATCTTAATGAGACTGCCAAAACATTAGATGTTAATGTCAAAAGAGAAGCTGGAGGGAATGCAAATGTTGTAGGAGTTATTATCTCTTTGGAGGATATTAATGGAAATATTGTTACCTTCAGGCAAAACCTAACAATAGGTGAATTAGAGTCAAAAACTGCAAACATAGATTACAAGGGTTCAAATCTAGGAGATATAGCTTTGATAACTGTGACTCCTATATTTAATCTGAATGGAAAGGAAATTATCAGCCAGCAAAGCACCAGTCAAAACATTCCGGGAAGGGAGGTTTCTCCGAGCGGCGGCAAAGGTGGTGGAGGAATTGGTGGGGGTGAAGGCACTGGTGGAGGAGGCGCAGACGGAGGAGGACCTGGTGGGCAGGGAGAGAATGCGAAGGAATATTGTGTTGATTCAGACGCGATAGGTGAACAAGGAAGGGAAATTCCGATTGAAGGACAGCAAGGACAAGCAGGACTTGTTGTTGTTTTATTTGATAATTGCAAGAATGAAGAAATTAGCGAAGATTGCTTAATTACAGTAAGTGCAGCAGATGTTTGTCTAAATGCAGAAACACTGGCAGAGCAAACATGCAATAAGGAGAAGCATGAAATTGTTAATGTAAATTGCAGATGCAACCAGGGAGCATGCATTTCTTTGCAATAATAATTATTAAATATTGAAAAAACTAGTTAAATTAAGACAAAATGGTGAATAAAAGAGGTTTATTTGTTTTAATTTTGGTTTGTTTTGCGTTAATTCTTTTGATAATAAATATGAATAATGTTTCTGCAGAAAAAACATGCAGAAATTATGAGAGAGCAGTCAGTTATGGTATCTATGAAAGATATTTGGAAAGCTCAAATCTGGATTATGCAAAAAAGAATGAAGAGCAATGCAGAGCTGGATGTGTAATAGATGCTGATGACGGAAACTTGTGCCATTGCAAAATTAAAAAATATAACTTATATATATACAAACCAGGAGGGATTCCATTCCAAAAACTTTACTCTTTTAATACAAAGAGAGAAGCTGTTGTGCTAAGTGAACTAAATGCAGATTGCGGGCTTTATGAGTATAAAAAGATATATGATGACTCTGACCCTTATACGCCTCCAATATATTACATAATGGCTGAGAGCCAGAAGCTGCTTGCAAGCTGTCCTTTAAGTGATGATGAGCTGAGTGGGAAAAAAAGAAATACTGGGGGGGATAGCGAATTTTATCCGGAACAATTTATAGATTCTTTCAGGGGAGAATTGGGATTTGATGATTTCTGGAAGGATGTAATGCCTGTTGAACTGAAGAGTAAAGATAATGGTTTTTGTTCTGCAGGAACTAATATCGGGCAATTTTGTCATGTCAATGCAGATTGTCTGAATGGAGAGTGCAAGAAATGGAAGTGGGAGACAAAGTGCGTTAAGAAAGATAAATGTGCAGATAATGCGGGCAATTCTGAACCAAAGCCGCTTATTGAAACGTTTCCTTACAGCTATTATTTGCTCCCAGTTGAATATGTCACTCATGAGAATGTGAAAGTTAAATTTAATTATAATGGATTTACCCTTGGATTCGCAGATGTGGATGATCCTTCATGCAAATTTGAAGAGGATATTTATTTTCCTGATCAATTGACAGATGATTTTCCAATTTTTGATTGGCCTGAAAATTACCTTAAAAGACCATATTCTATAGCGGAAAATAATAAACTTGGAACTTCATACTGCTATGATCCCGATGGGGATGGATTCTGCGGAAGGCCAACACAAATAGCCAGTGACCTCAGCATTCCAAAATGGTCTACAAAATATAAAGTTGCGACAGATGAAAATGAATTGGCTGCAAAGCAATATCAAATTTCCAAATCTTTCCCAGACTGCGATGATAGAGTGGAAGATGACGATAAGAAGTACAAGCTTGGCATACCTTCTGGGAGTCCGAACCCAACTTCATTTAAAGATATTCCTCTTCTTGGATGGATTACCCAACCGGAAGATCCTGATTATCAACATTACAGAGCATGGACTGTTCATCCTCTCTCATTAGTAACTGATGCTATGTGTCCTTTGGGAGTTTATGATTTTAACTGCAATAAAGACGGGTTTGATGGATATGACATATTCTCTATGCAGATTGGAAAAACTCCTTTTGATTTTGACCTTGAAACCGGAAAGGAAATAACACAAACTTCTTGGGTCAGGTCAACTCCTGGAGACTTTGTATGTACGCAGGCATCACTTATCAAGCGTGTTGAAGAAGCAGCACTTGCTCCGATTCTTGCATTTGCCGGAGGAGCGACACAAATAGGCGCGGCAAGTATTGCCGCTGTTCATGGAGGAAATTTTGTTTATCCTGGAGCAGGTTATGTGATTGGTGCAGCGATATATGTATATTTTGTTTTTACAGGAGCAAATGATATTAGAAAAGATGTATTAAAAGATGGTGGCTATCAGCTAAAAAGTTGGGAAGAGATTGATGGGAATAAATTATTTTTGCATTCATCGCAGTTTGTTGCTGTACTTTTAGGTGGACCAGCTGCAGCCAAGAGAACAGGCAATCCAACGATGGCTCAGCTTAAATCCTCGGCATCTGGTCTTATGGCTGAGAATTATGCCCCTGGGGCAACACCTGTCGAAAAGGCAGTTACTAGAGCGCAGAAAAGAATGGTAGACCAACTTCGTAAAATTGCAGAAAAAGATGCCGCCAAAATAACTGAGGCAGAGAGGGCAAAGATGATTGCTGGAGTGAGAGCGCAGGAAAATTTAATAGGCGCAAGCCGCAAAGATCCAAATGCAAGAGCTGCTGCTGCATTAGCACAATCTGCTAAAGAGCTTGTAAAAAATGCAATTGCCGAATCCACGCCAGAATCAATAATTGGTGCTCCTCCAGGAGTAATTGGACTAAGAGTATCAATAAAAACACCTCTTGGAAATGTGCTTGCCTCTGGTTTTCTTAGAATTTTTGCCAAGGAGCGCTATGCTGTCTGGTCTTTTGACAAGGCAGATACAGTGCTTAATGGAGTGACACAAAAAATATATTCAGAATTGAGCAAGACATTAAAAGAATACCACATAAGCGAATTAAGAAATGAATATCATGGAGATGGAAGTTATGACTTCAAATTAGCTAATTGGTATTTAGAGAAAACTCTTCCTGAAAGAGAAGCTATTCTGAAAGCAATAGGCAATATTCCTGATGGACTGGAAATGTCCAAGCATGGATGGCATGTCAAAGAGGCGAATTTTAGAGACGGCCAGACTCTTAGAGTTGTATGGACAACAGACACTGTTGCTGAGCCTGTTGTAATAGGCCAAGAAGGAACAGTGCTTACTCCTGCTGCACCTATTAATCCTGAAGATGTTTCTATCCCTATTGATACGGCAACGGCAGATGCATTAGCAGGATACAGGATCAATCTTGTTGTGCCTAGAGATGCAAGAATACAGAATCCTACAACATTATTTCCTAGACCAAAAATAAATATAATAAATCCTGAAAAATAATATCAAAATGAAAGAATTAAAAATAAAAAAAATAGCTGAGAAAAACAGGATGGAGATAGCTTTGGTCTTACTTTTTGCATGTTTAATTGCTATTTTATCTTATTTAGCTTTTGTCAATGCTTTTTCTACTGTTCCCAGCCTAGACAATCCAAATGTGTATCTCCGCCCAGATAAAACCTTCCTGGCTATTGATTATGGAAAAGATAAATGCAATCTAAACAATCTAGTAAGCTACCACCTGAATGAAGTTAGGGAATCTAATTGCAACTCTGCATTTGTAAAACATTACAATGGATATGGAGCAGTTGACAAAAAAACATATTATCTTAAATTAGACAACAGGGGCTATTGGTTTGATGTTGACTTTGGCTTGGACCAAAGCGGAAGAGTCAATCAAGTAATTCCTCCGGGACCGGAAAGCAGTTCTTATGCGAGAGATAATTATGAAAGATATACTCAGGCAAAAGACAGTGTTTCTGGAAATGATTTTACAACAGACTTCAGCTTTAGCGGGGATAAAGTCGAAATTAAATTAAATGAACTTACTGCTGATTACAGCCTATTCCTCGGAGATGCTTTGAATCCTAATCTTCCATATGAGATTAATTTATTGAATTCAAGATTTATTGAAAGTTATTCAAACCCAGGATTTACTTCGGCATCCCAGGAATGTGTAAGCTCTCTTGATGGACCCATCGAATGCGGAAAACCGCCCCAAATTACTTTTTACTTAGGACTGCCATTAGTCGAAGAAACAGACATTTTCAAAAATATTTATGAGAACACCCTTGCAGGTATAAGATTGCAAAAAACCATAATTAAATCAGATGATCCAACAAAGAAAAAACTGGAAGTCCATTATAGTTATGATGAGTTAAATAACCCGGAGAGCATAAAAATGTTCAGAGAGGGGGAAACTGCTCCAATGGTTTCCATAAAACAATATTTCCTAACAGATGGAAGTTTAATTAGCGCAGTTTTGGATGATGAGGAGGGAGGTCATGAAGCATTTATAAATATTAATCCTGGAAGTGACCCATATGAAAGCAACTTTGTCAATGTTAAAGATGCTGCTGCATTTGGAATAAATGTCCTTGCGCCAAACCAATTGGCACTTAACATTCCTGCTTTGGGAAGACAGTGTGCTGATGGGAATCTCGCTGATGGGGACGGATGCACAAAAAACGGTGAGATAGAAAAAATATGTGAATTGGCAGGATATCCTTCTATTTCTGCGTCTAGGAGTGAGAGGCTGACAAAGGATACAAATAAAGACAAAATAATAACTGATTTAGCCAACAGGTTGAAAGCAGACGCAAAATATCCTGATTTTATGGAGGGAGATTATGCAGGTGATTTTGATGGGGTGTGGCAGTGTCCTCCTTCGCCATTATGGAAAGGAATGCAATGTCAAAAAAGCATAGACATTGCTCTAATGAATGCTTATTATCCAGAGTCAGAGGAATGCAAAGATGCAGAGCCTGAAATTAATAAGTTCACTATTCCATTTAATGGAAATCTGAAAGACACTCTTGCACGGGCAGCAACAATTATGACACCATATCTAAATAATTTTGACTGCAGCCCATGCGGACAAGACTATCAAAGCAAGCTTAATCTTGGAATATCAAAAATTGCTGTTGCTGATGGACAACAAAACTATGATTTCATGTTTGAGCTATCTTGCGTTAAAGTAAAGAGCGATGTAATGTATGCAGATTCTGATTTATACGGTGAAAAATCCTGCAGCCAGATAGAAGATTGATATAATTCTTTGGTCAATTTAGGATTCTGTTAAATTGAAAGGTGATAAACTATGAAAGTTCGTTTGAATTAGTATCATAAATCACCAACGATAAAATTAGCTATCGCCCACCGGCTTAACAATCACGATTTAGGAAGATTTATATATAGACTTTTTAGGTGAATTTTATGATAGAAATAGGAAAAGATTATGGAGAAGCATACGGTCTTTTTAACTGCATGCAGGAAAAGGAAAGAATCCTGATGGAGATAGATGCAATAAGAGACGCCAGAGACCTTCCATATGCGCCTGATTTTGATATTAAATTATCTTTAATAGATGATTCCAGAAAAAGAGGAGAGTTTGAAAAAAGCCTGGTAGAAGCATTAGAAAGGGAAATGAGCTCATTGATAATAACAGGAGAAGAGCACAGAGAAGGATTAAGAGGAGAAATTGTAAGGAGAATAGCTGAGTCAAGAGTTCCAAATGCTTCTCAATTAAAATACGTTCTTCGCACAAGAGGAAAAGGAGCATCTAATGAAGAAGTGGCCAGATTGACACATAATTTACTTTATGGGTTGATAAGATGTAATTTATTCGGACGAGACCATATTTTTGAGGGAGTTGTCCTTTATGAAAAAGATGATGAAACCTGGGCTAGAATCTGATTGAATCCGATCAAATAAGCTGATTTTAAAAGCAAAGATAATAATGTTTATATATAAAGAAACTAATGTTAGTTAATGCTTAAAAAGAGGGCGATTATTTGGCTTTTGTTTGTCTTCTTTGGTATTTTAATGTCAATCCAGGTTACTTCTGGAGTAAATGCACAGGGAAAATGCGCGAATTATGAAAGGGCAGTAAAATGGGGTTATACGATAGAATTTGACAAGCAATATGAAAATGGTATGCAATATTATCCTGACTCCGTTTGCACTACTCTGTCTCCCTGTGTATATGAGATTTATGATGCATATATCTTCAAGCCCGGAGGATTTGAAGCACAGATAAAAATAGATGTAATGAATAGAGAATGGGGTATCAAAGAAGATGCATCTTTCTTAAATACAAATGATGCTTTTTGCGGACATTATAAAGTAACCACTGCTTGGAAAAAATCATTTGATCCAACTTCCCCTTGGAAACCTACGGGAGTTATAATAAGCATTTATCCTGTTGAAGGAGAAACCTGCCTTCCTGAAAAAGAAACTGATGGAAAAAAAGTAAATATGCCTGATGTCTCTGATGGGGGTTTGCCACAGCAATATTTGGACAGCTTCAGGGGAGAGATTGATTTTGATACTTTTTGGAACATTGTACTGTCAGACAGCTTTGACAAAAGCTCATGGAAATGGAATAATGCCTGTGCAAAAAAAGACAAGTGTGCAGATAAAGGAGACAATGATGGCTATGAGGACTTGACTCAAGCGCTTCCATATGGATTATATAAACAAAAACTGGCAGTGTACAAAAATGGGGAAGCTATCCAACAATCTGCATTTGATGTGAGATTCAAAGACAATGATGATCCTGACTGCAAATTCAGTGTAAGTTTCGACTCATACAAATATTACGATGTCCTCGATATTTTAAACGACGAAAAAGAATTTAAGCCTGGAAGTGAATTAAAATGGCCTGATGACTACAAGTTTAAATATGATGATTATAAGAAAAGACCTTACTCACTTGGTTCAGATAATAAACCTCTTCCATATTGTTATGACAATGATGGAGATGGATTCTGCGGCGTTCCTACTTTATTAACAGATGGAGTGACAATAAATTCTGATGGTTCTGTTAACATTGTTCAGTTTAAAGAAGATACTGAAAAGTCAAAACTCTATGAAAAATCTCCACAATTCCCTGATTGTGATGAAAAAATAGAATCTGGAAACAAATACTTGGATGCAAAAGGCAACAAAATAGCTGCATCACTAAATTATCATGTTAAAGATACTGGAGATGCATTATACGATTTTTATTCGGCTTTCCACGTTCATCCATTTTCTCCAGTGACAAGCATAAACTGTAAATTTATGTACTATGATTTCAACTGCAACAAAGATTATCCTCTTGGTGATGACACAAGCCTGCTGCAGAAAGAGGATACCCCTTTTGATCTTGACTTAACAACTGGGGTGGAACTTGAAAAAATCCCTTCAAAGGCACTTGGAGGCTATGCTGGTGTGCTTTTCCTGGGGAATACAAAAGCAGATCCTGTTTGTTATCTTGAAGATGTGTTTGGTGAAATAACGAATGATCTCGCGTTCCAAGCAGTAGCCGCAGGAGTAATGATAGTGGCAGGAGTGGGAGTAACTGCTGTCTGCCCAACATGTGGGGTTTTATTGTATATTGGGGGAACAGGGCTTTCAACCTATCAGTTTAGTGTAGGTTTAAAGAACGGAGATTTGGGAGAGATACTTGGCGGCGGAGGTGGACTGTTATTATCTGCAGTAGGATATCCAAAATTAGCTATGGATTTAGTTCAAGCAGGATATGTAAAAGCGGATGGAAAAACAGTAAGGGTTGCATTGCTATTCGAAAAAATGCTCAGCGACTTTTCCGGCAGGACATGGTATGGGAGGCAGATTAAAACCTCTTTATCACGGGCTGACAGCGCAGAACAAGCAATATCTGATTTGGTGGCAGGAAAAATAGCTCTTGGGGAAATCGAAGCAAAATCTTCTGCAGGCTATCTTATTGAAAATTGGTTCTTCAATGCAATCAGAAAATACGAGACAGAACTGTCGGAGTTCCTGAAGCCATTAGTCACAGCATATCCTAAAGATTTTGAGGGGACTGTAAATGTGGGCTTGAAAGCAATCCCAAGAGATGTACTGCTCAATAGAGTAAAAGAATTTTTGGATATGAAAGGAGTTTTGTATAGGACAAGATATGACTTTAAAACGAAGGAAGTTGAGATTATCATAAGACCTGATTCAACTACTGTATTGGGAAGAATGGCGAAAATAGTGGAAGGAACTGAAGTAAGCGGCCAGCGCGGGCAAATGAAGGTAAACCTTGAGCAAGCTCTGTTGGGCGGAGCTTATAGCCCAAATAGGAATACAATTTACTTAGGAGTATATGCAATAGCTAGTCCATCTTTATTAAGAAGTTCGCTGTCATTGGTACTCTTGCATGAAAGAAAGCATCAGCTCTTTATGACTTATTTGGCGAAGAGCAAAGGCATGTTCCTGCAAAGTGGTTTGAAAGGTTATAACACTGCTTCAGTTTTAGAAGGATCGTATGACACTTATGCTTCTGCTGATGAAATGATAACTTTTCTATATGATATTATTGATAATGTTAATAAGATATCAAAAATGAGAATAAAACTTTCTAGCGGATTGAAGGTTAGTACTGCAGAAATGGAGCAGTTTTTTGACTATGTTACCGAAGATGTCTTATCCACAATTGCACCAAAATCAAGTTTAGATTTCCTTAAGGCATTAAATGAACAATCAGTGATAGGATATACAGATATAGCAGATTCCCTTGATGAAATGATGGCCGTTGCTGATGATGCCCGCATAGCCTTAAGTGGAAAAAATGAGATAAGAATAGCATTCGAAGGAATAGGTGTGCCTGAACCAGGTTTACCTGTTATGGAAGAGGATATTGGTTTCATTTATATATATAGGCATAGTGTGAGTGTTGAAGGAGATATTGTGCCATTCATTGAGGTTACTGTAGTACCAAATAGAGAAGCGATTTATACTGGCAAGGGTACTGTCAAAAAAGAGGCAGTATTCAGGTTCAGGGATCCTGAGATGATACAACAATATAATGATATTATGTCTAGGACAAAGCCGGTTGAAAGTCTTTCGATTGAAGCACTTAAGGGTAAATTAGATTCTAGACTAAAAGAGCTTACAGATTTTGCAGAAGGGCAAAACCTAGAGCTAGAAAAAATGGAAGGGAAACTCGAAGCCGCAGCCAGAGCGCTATATGTATTAAAAACCAACCCCCATGACGCACAACAAAGAAAAATAGCAGTTAAAAATATAAAAGCAGCAGAAGAAATATTTGTTAAATTATTCAGAGAATCAACTAAGAAGGCAGTACAATGAAGAAAATGAAAACCAACAGGTTAGATAAATTAAGGATTTTCCTACTATTAAGTATGATAATTATCTACATTTTAACTTCTGCATATTTAGTGGAGAGCAAAGTGCCTTACTTTAATACTGAATTCCAGAGAGTGCCTATGACTGAACTCCTTAATGGCGGAGATTGTTCTACTAATATTCTTTCTAAAGCCAATATAGAAGAAGGAACGGTAGTTCTTGAAAATTGTGTTTCTCTGCACAAATTATCACATGAATCTACTGAAGATACTATGACTACTACAGATGACATAACAAGGGCAATTGGAAATAAAAAATACGAAATCAAAATCACTTATTCTCTCCAGGGAGACACTTTGACTATAACAGCGGGAAAATTTAAGATGGAGTCTAAGATTAATGGAGATGATTTCATAGAGGACAGTTTATTCACATTTGGAGATATGACTCCTCTTGAGGAAAAATATTCTACCAACCCTGAGGAAGAATCATTTACCATAATAAATAATCTTGGATTCTATTCTTCATATAAATATGATTATGAGTTTAACAGAGTTCAAGAATATAGGCAGGGAAATGTTGTAGGAAAAAATATATTTTCTGAGCTTTCACCAACATCACAAGAAGAAAGAACATTATTTTACAATGGAATAGAAGAAGTGACTTACCAACCAGTAAAAGAATATACAAATATAAATAATCTTAATCTTTTAAGCAAAGCTGACACTTTCTCAAATACATTTGATATTCATGGAAATGTCAATGGAATTAATTATATAAGTTTTGACCAAGGATTGAGGCCTAATACGTTTGTTTCTATGACATCTGATGAGATCAACAGAGTTGGAACTACCGATTATGGGTTTGCAAAAATAACTGATTTATATGGCCCTTCAGATCTTGTAGAAGTAAGTGCAATAAAATTTAACGAACTTGAAACTCCAGAAGCTAGTACCGCGACGGGTGCGGTCATAAGCGGAAACGCGATTAAAGATATTGCTAAGTTAGTCAAAAACGCTATTACGGGGAAAGCAATAAATATTGAACCTGAGGAAAATCAAAGAATAGTGATATTTGCAATACCTGGAATGCGAAGCACGGCTGTTCCAATTGAGCTAGCGGAGGAGTATGGGTTTACTGTAACTAATTACAATGATGCTGTTGGAGATTCTGTGTTGGGAGAAGATGAGGAATGTGAGGATGGCAATCAACAAAACGGAGATGGATGTGATAAATATGGAAAGCTTGAAGCTAATTGTGAGAATGGAGGCTATGCCAGTGCAAGTTCAGTCAAAACTGCTATTGCGGAACAGACAGAGAAAGAAGGAACAATGTCCTCCTTAGCACAACAATCTAAGAATGGAGTTATAGCTGATTTAAATGGGCAAAATATTGAGTGTCCTCTTGTGGGGAGAACCTTGGCGATTGGAGAGAAATGTGTTATAGAAAAAGATGCTGTGCCATTAAATGCAATAACAAGCAACGGAGAAGAAAGTGAAGAAATGATTGGTGGCAGGTTTATAATTAGAATTTCGAATATTAAATCTAATACTGAAATCAAGGAAAAGCTGCAAGAATTTGGTGATGACTTGGCAAAAGCGAATAACTTTTTCCAATGTGAAGACAATCAGGAGAAGAAAGTCAACATTGGAATCGCAAATACAGACACCGCTGGAAATAGCGCAGATATAACTCTGAAATATAGGATATCCTGTATGAATAAAGGACAGAAAATTATTTTAGAATCGCGCACAGACGGAATAAAAAGATGTATTGCGGCCTGATTCTATAAATTATGAAAATAAATAAGAATTATTTGTGTGCCTCTAAAAAGGAGTAACATAAAAGAAAGATTTAAATACGACTATAAAGCGTAGCTTTTATGCAAGAAGCTGTATTCCCTCTGCTTGATGGAGAGTCAAGATTTCAGAGAGGATTCTATAAGGATAAAGGAAATAGTTTGGTTTATTTAGATGGTGCTGAGGAATCTTATGGTTTTAGTGCGGATATTAGAGATTTTAAATATTCACCAAATGGTGATTGGGTACAAGTTATGAATCATGAGTTAAGAAACATAGGATTGGAATATGTTTCGGATCCTTGCAGTTTTGTTAAACAGCATAGGTTAGGAAGAAAACTAAGAAATTCGACATGGGATTGGAATGACGTGCATGACTTTATGGAGATACAGAAAAGGATAGCAAAAGTCGCAAGTATGGATATATTTTCTTTGCCTGAAAGAATCCCATTAAAACGAAGGGATGAAGACATCAAACTTGTTGCAATCGATGACTTTGAGTGGACGCATTGAATAAGTTTTTAAATAACTATTGTTTAGAAAAAGGATGAAAGAAAGGGGTTTAGCAACATTAGCAATTGTTCTTGCAGTTGCCGTTTTATTAATTGTTTTATCGTCTTTTAGCATTAGTGCTTTGGATAACAGTTCAAATACTACTTCTAGCAACACTACTGGAAGTACGTCAACTACTACTAGTACTGCAACAATAAGCAATGCTGATGATTCTTACCAGTGTTTGCAAAGCAAAGTGGGAAACAGAACAGATTTATCATTGCAGGAAGCAATATTCTCAACCCTTGCCCTTGGAAATAAGCAAAACCTGATAAACACGATTGAAGCAAATAAAAACAGCGCTGGATGCTGGCCAAAGGATTCCTGCAAATTAAAAGAAACCGCTCTTGTTGCTCTTGCCTATGAGAGAGCGGGCAAAGATAATGCCGATATAGTAAAATGGATTTCATCAAAGAATGCAAGTGCAACTGACTTGCTATGGTATCTTGAAATTGACATTACAAGCCACGAATCCTCCCAATGCAAGATAAACTATGACGGCTCTGATAAAACAATAAGCATTAATAATGAGATGAAAATAAGCGGAAGCGCTGGAAGCTGTTTATCTCTTTCAAGCTCAGGTTATTGGCTTAGGATAGGAAATAATTGTTTGGATAAAAAGTTTGAGGTTTCCTGCGACAAAGACTTCATAACAACTTTGTTATATCAAAGGTCTGGAAGTGATACAGTTTATGTTTCTTCTGAAACTCATTCAGCTTCTTCATTGGGAGCAACAGAAGAAAAAGTCAATGCAAAATGTTTCAAGACCGGATCAAGTTGCGACTATGAAGGAAGCCTGTGGGCGACAGCAGCATTGCAAAAAGAAGGAATTGACGTAAGTCCATATGTGCCTTATCTTGTTGCATTGTCTGAAGATAATGAGAAATATTTCCCGAGCGCATTCTTATATAAGATAGTCGGCGGAGATGACCAATATTCAAAAGTACTGCAGAGCCAAAAGCAGGGAAAATACTGGGAAATTACTCCTGGAAATAGATACTGGGATATTTCACTAGCAATGCTGGCTCTATACGGAAGCGGTGCGAATGAAATTGACAATGCTAAAACTTATTTATTAAGTATAAGAACAAAAGACAAATGCTGGAATAATAATAACATAAGAGACACTGCATTCATACTTTATTCTGGGTGGCCAAAAACAGTAAGTTCGGGAGGGGGAGTTATTGCTAAGTCATCATGTTCTAGTATGAGGGGATTCTGCGGGGGCTCATTTGACTGCACAAATTCTGGAGGAACAGTATTGTATAGTTATGAATGTTCTGGGATAAATACATGCTGCTCAATAAATCCTATAGTACAAAGCTGTGAAGCAAAGAGTGGAAACTTATGTTCGTCAAATCAAGAATGTAATGGAGATAGCGTGCCTTCATCAAGTGATGGAACATGCTGTTTAGGAACTTGTACAACAATAGCACAACAGGAAAATACATGCGAACAGGTTAGCGGAAGAACCTGCAGAACCAGCTGTGAAAGCGGAGAAGCCGAGACAACAGATGGAACATGCTCATCTGGAGTTTGCTGCGAAATATCTTCAATTACACCGACACCTTCAAGTTCTAAGACGTGGCTGTGGATATTAATTCTTCTTATATTAATTGTTTTGGTAGTAATTGCTATATTGTTTAAAGACAAAATAAGATTCTGGTGGATGAGCTATAGAGGAAAAGCAAAATCAAGCCCGGTAACTAGACCAAGCACAATGGTTGGTCCAAGGCCATTCATGCCTGGGACAAGACCAGCAATGCCAGGATTTAGGCCGATGCCTTTGACAAGGTCTGCTCCAGCGAGGCCACTACAAGGCCAAAGACCTCAAATAGGAAAACCTGCCCAGAAAAAGCCAATGAGTGACAAGGACAAGGAAATGGAAGAAACACTCAGAAAATTAAGAGAAATGAGCAAGTAATCTTAATAATCTTCTTAATAACCTGTGACATCCTCCTAGCCCTAAAAGGCTAGGCGTCCAGTTGGTCTTATTGCGTCGCGTGGTGCAACGATTGATTTTCTATATATGTAAATACTTGTTCAAATTCTGCTCCGACTGAACAGCAAAAATATCCTGCATTCCA
>JAGVXK010000021.1 GCA_018303825.1 Candidatus Pacearchaeota archaeon | reverse complement strand
CCATTTTATGAGTTGGATAGGAACTTCTGCGGGCAAATGGAGTCTGGTTTTTGACATAATCCTTTATGAAAAAAATTCTAATCTCGAAAAGATATTGGGGGATTTTCTCCAAAAATTCGGGAACTTTATTGATAATTATGAAGTTTTAAGATTGAGTGAAAGCAATTATTTTGCACCAAAGTTAATTGGAAAAGCTAGTATACCACATATTCAATCAAAAAATAAAAACATTATTGAACTTGATAAAATTGACCATAAAATTCTTTCTTTATTAAATCAGGATTCCAGAAAAACATTAGTAGATATTTCTCATCAAACAAATCTCACTCCGAATGGAGTAAACAACAGGATTAAAGCATTGATAAAAAATAAGATTATAATTGGACATACAATCTCTATAGATTGGAAAAAATTAGGTTATGAATGGTTTGCAATACAAATAAAACTCCACAAATATGAAGAAGAAATCGATAATCAAATAAAAAAGTTTTTTATGTATCATGAGAAAGTTGTTTTTTATTACAGATACATTGGAGGAGGCTGGGATTATGATATTGGAGTTTTAGTCCAAAATTCAGATGAACTTCGAGATTTCATTAATGAATATAGAAAAAATTTTTCAGATGTTTCCAAGATTTCGGATGTATTTTTAACTTTAGAAGAAACAACAGGATATAAAATGCCAGAAGGCGTTTTCGAATAATTAAGGTTGAAGAGGTATTTATCATACATTTTCTAAGGGTTAGCTCCCTTTAACGTTACAATGTACTTTTGAGGAAAGGTTTAAAAGATACTTATTTGATGAAAGATTATGAATTATTTACCAAGGGCTTTAATTGCAGGAGTTGCTTTGTCTGCCTTATCTCTTGTTGGATGCGGGAAATCAGGTGTGCGTGAGCATATATCTGAGCTTTTAGATACAGAACTTCCAATTTATGACTCTACGGCGAAAAGATTGGAATCTTCTGAGAGTAATAAAGCTGTTGAGGCTAGGATTGTACAGGTTTCAAGTTTATTTGACAGAAGTTTAAAAAATGCCAGGGATATCTTTAATAAGAGCATTTCTGACGGAATATTCGATATTTATGAACAGGGAGATGTCGAGGAAGCTTATGCTAATGTTATTTGCAATAAAATAAGAGCTTATGAAGAAATTTCAGCTTTACACGCACTCAATCAATATGATCCTCGAACGAAAATGTGGGTTGCAGACGAGATTTTGTATCGTCTTTTGATGAATGAGAATAGAAAAGGGTTGCAGGTAGCATTTGATAGAAATAATCTGAAAGTTATTGTTGAAGACCGTGGCAGGCCAACACCTGATTATCGGGCAAGCAATTGGTATGGTGATTAAATAATTTCAATCTTCATCCAATTCATTTTCAATCATTCTGTCGATTGGATTGCTGAATCCTGATTTGTTTTCCAAGTCTTCATAATTTTCAACTTTATCGGTTTTGAATTCATCGTTTTCATTATCATTTCCTTTATCATCTTTATCATCATCATTGTCTCCATCATCCCCATCTTCGTCATCAAAGTCATTATCTCCTAAATCATTGTCATTCGAGCGGACATTATTGATATCAATATTTCCGTTACTGCTTTCTTGTTTTCTTTTTTTCCAGGCTTTCTTAGCCCTCTTGCTTCTATCTCTTTTTTCTGTTTCTTTTTTTTCTTTTCTTAATCTATGTTTTTCCTCCCTGATTTTATCTTCTTCTGCAAGTTTTTCAAATTCTTCTTCAACTGATTTTTTCATGCCTTCTAATTCCTGCGCATATTTCTTGTCGTATAAATGCTTTAGAAGAATCCATATTTCATCGAAATGCCCCTCCTGCTCGAGCCAGATTTTCTGCTGGTTGTCTAGATGCAGCAGGGAGACAAAGCTGTATATTCTTTCCTCTCTTGTATTTCCTGAAATTGCTGAAAATGGAAGTTTCTCCTCTCTCTTTTCAAACATGTCAAGAAGTTTTCGGTATATTTCTGCCACTTTATCTTTTAGATTAAAAGTATGCTTCGGCATTACTGCCTCTGCTTCTCTTTCATATTGTTTTTGCAGGACGACTTTCTTTATTCTTCTGTTTTCTGTTGCAATTGCCTTTCCTAAAGAAGCCATAAGTTCTGCAAGGGTGACTTTCCTGAATCTTGGCAATGGTGTTCTGGCTACTAGTCCCGGGATTTCTTCATCCAATTCAATTCTTTCCTGGACATAATGCCTATCTTCTTTCCTTCCAAATAAGATATCGTCCAGACTTTGCAAATCGGCATTCAACAGGATGTCTGATTTTATCCTCAAAAGCAATGCTGCCGCAAATAGGACTTTGCTGGAAATGAAGAAGTTGGCTTCTTCAAAAACTCTTATTTTTTCAAGGTATTTGCTTGTTAAAACAACTAAGTCTATATCCCAAGGGTCAAGTTGCTCGGTATTGATTAAATCATAAATAATGGCCTGCCAGCTTAATTTTTCAGAGAATAAAAGGTCATGAATCTGCTCCTGGCTTATCTTATTCATGTTGTTGATAGGAATAACTATCCCATTATTTTTTACATCATTTTTTTCATTTAAATCGCCTATTTTTGTCACCTCTTTCTTATTATCTTGCATCCAGTTTTATGCTAAAAAGAGTTTATATGCCTTTTTATAGTCGAAAAACTTATATACTATACTAGTCAAAAATAGGTAAGTTCCACGGGAAGTGTTCCCATTAGAAAGTTATAACAGAATCGAAAGATTTAAATATCCCTATTACATAGATATATTATCACCTCTTTTTTCCCGGGAGAGGACGTTCGATCCATCTATTTTGAAGGGTTGGGCCTCCTCTTCAACGGGTTTAATAGAACCTTATGATTGGGTTTGATTGTAAAAGGAAAGGTTCTTCAAAGCTTTTCGCTTTAAGCCCCAGAATTAATTGGGCAAGAAAAGCCTATCCGAATCGAAGAGGTGAATCATTTTCCCAAAAAAGAAAAGAAGATTAAATCTGGTCTAAAGTCCAGCACGATAAGCTTTTTTCTTTTCATTACATTCCACTATCTTCTTTTTTCTTTATATGCTAAATTCTTCCCTTTTTTGATCGTAATAGGGAACTTTTCTTGAGGGTATCTGTATTATCTTTAAGTTTGGCTTTTCTGGCCTTTTATTTTCAAAAATATACCAACTAAAAGGTATCAAAAGTTTTATGTTATCATTTCTCAATCTAAATGATTCTTCTGATGTATAATTGCTCCATTGATGGAAACTGTCCAGAATTCTAGCAGCGTCTTCGCTGTTTCTGTCGCATTCTAACAACGCAGATTTGCATCTTTGCATTTCTTCTAAGCCTTCTTTTGCGTTTGCACTATGAATATTGCCATTAATGTAAGAAAAAAAGTTTGCGGTGCTTAAAACAATTCCAAGCGTAAAAGCCCTTCCTTTCCATCTCATTAATTAGCGATAAAGTTGGTCTTTATAAATATTTGTTTGATTTTTGCTCTTCTATTTCCTGCTCTTTTCACTATCCATAATAATAGCTTCCTTAATTAATTGTTATTAATATAATTTAAATAAAATTGATAACTAAGCATAATTCAAAGGTATCATATCTTTTTGTTAGAAAAAGGATTATTTCTTAGAAAACTCTGTGTATTTGCATTTTCCGCAGGAAACTCTGTCTTTATGAACTCCAAGGAATGTTCCAGGACCGCATCTTGGGCAGGTCTTGTCTTTCTTCCCATTTTTATAATGCTCCCACTTTTTCGAAGTTGGCTTATTCTTATGCTCTTTTTTCCCCTTTCTTTCCTTGCTGGTTCCAGATGTTAATGTTGCCATTTTATGCTCCCCCCATCAATTTATCAAGTCTATCTGAAGCTTTATCAAAGATTTTCCTCATAGATTGATATTCTCTCTCATATTGTCTTTGCTCAGCTAATCTGACTCTTTCAACATTTACAGGAATATATTTAATAAGAATTCTTTCATTCATAAAATATATTACATTAGCTTTGGCGATAATATACTTGTCTTGTAATCTTTTTAGCATATTTCTCATATTATTTTTTAGCCTCCGGAGCTGGAGTAGCTTGCTGTGCTGCTTGTCCTTCTACTTTCTTGACTTTTGGCTTAGGTTCTATTTTATCTTTCTGCTCTTTTGATTCATAAATAAAAGCATCTACTAAGAATGTGTCTCTTCCGAATTTTCCCTTGACATTGTTTACGACAATAGTTTCTTCCGGCGCTTTAAAATCCTTAATAACTAATTCTTTTGCCTTGTCAAATCCAGGATTTCCTGAAGACTCAATTAAGAACTTCACCTCTCTTCTTTTCAATAAAGTATTTTGTGTATCTTTAATAGCTTTCATATTTTTACCCTAATTTTATGGCAAATTTGCCCTTGCCCTTAACTTTTAAATTTTTAGCTATTTCTGAATTTTCTGCATTTATGACTGTGACTTTCCCTTTAAAGCTATCTGTTGATTCCTCGCTTCCGCAATTCGGGCATTTTTGTCCATCGTAAATTGCTTTGCATTGTTTGCATGCCTTATGTGCCATTTTAAGCTACTGCCTCCAAAGCTCTATATTCTAAAAGTTGCGCCATTCCTCTTTTTCTTCCAAATAATAATCCTTCACCAATCATATGGTTGGCTTTTCCCAATAACCTTTCTTGCGTTCCATTGTATCCTATTCTTTGTGCTTTTACATATAATTCTCCCCGTGATACAAAATCATTTTTGCCATTTACTATGTTCATAATTATTGATTTTATTGTTTTTGCCATTATTTCTTTCCTCTCTTCTCGGACTTTTCTGCTTTCTTTGCTGCGGCTTTCACTGCTGCGGTTTTCTTTTTCTTATCTTCCTTCAACCATTCTACTTTTCCCAATCCGGGCTGTCTCATTGTAAGTCCTACTTTTGGCTCTCCGCTCTTGAATGATATCGCCACAATTCTAGCCAGGCAATCATCTCCTTTGGCCAGATTTCTCTTTGATGCTTTGCCAGACAGGGTTCCGGTTTTGGAGAGGGAAACATAATCTTCCATTGTCTGGGAAATATGAATCATTCCCTGCATCGGCCCTATTTGCATAAATGCTCCGAAATTTGCTATTTCTACTATTGTTCCATAAACTAGCTCGTGCAATTCAGGCTTCCAGACAAGTAATTTGAACGCTGATTTATAGAAAGCTGCCCCGTCTCCCGGAATAATTACTCCATCATCTACTTCATCTACAGAAATAACAGATATGACAAAGCCAAGCTCTTTGAAAACTTTGTCTACATAACTCTCATTTAACTGCCTCTCTATGGCTTCCTTTGTAGGAAGACCAAAATGCTTTGGCTCTACTCTTACATGATCCTCGACTTCCGTTAAATAAAACATTTTTCTTTGTATATTTATAAGTTAATTTAAGTAAAAACTCAAGCAAAAATCGATTTAAAAAGCTTTTGTTTTGGCTTAAATAATCCGGAATATAAATGCTTAAATAATGACCTTCGAATCCAAAGGTATGGAAGGACATATGAATGTGGCTGTTTTTCAGATTGAGAAAGGTCAGAATGATTTATCTTCCTTAGTCAGGCAATTATGGAAGGAAAAAGGCGCTCAAAAAGGTATTGTAGAAGAAGATATTATAGAGATGGAAACTCCTACTGGCAAATACTCATTAAAACAGGGAAAGGACGGAGTTTTTCAATTGGAGACAGATAAATATGCTACTTTTCTTGTAAGAGTAGTTGAAAACCAATTATGGGTTCCATCAGGCCATGGTTTGGCTAAGTATATAGAATTTTGGTTTAGAGATAAAAAAGTAGGATATGACCTTGGAAGAAAAGAAATGCAGAGAGATTATTTTGAAAACAAAGACCAAATCCCAGATTTTCCAGTAAATATGGATGAGATAAGAGAAGTTTCTTACAGGCCTAGATAGATAAAAAGGAATAAGTTTAAAAATAGAGATAAGAAGGAGAAATTATGAAAGATGCAGTCTTGCTCGAAACAAGTTTATGTGCAATAGTCAGAGATGAAAAGATGAATCCTGCAGGAGGCATAATGAGATTTCTCGCTGGTGCAATGCCTCACGTTGGAAAAGGAGTTGTTGTAGATACGGGTTCTAAAGATGGGACAAGAGAGTTATTAGAAAGAGCAAAAAAAGATTTTTCCCATTTATCTGTCTATGATACCCCATTTAAAGGATATGCGGAGGCGAGAAATTCTGCACTCAAAAGAGTGAAAACAAAAAGAGCACTTATTCTTGATGCAGATGAAATAATTCTGCAGAAAGATTTTACACGATTGGCAGAAATGTTGAACTGTAGTAATGCACCAGGATTTAGTTTTAATTTTGTTACAGTTCATCCTGATGGGGCGTATGATGGTGGAGTAGGGCATTACGAAAGATTATTTGATGTGGTCGGCATGGAATTTTATAATATGTATAAATGGAAATATGAATCTCTAAGAACTCATGAAGGGTTTAAAAAAACCGATATTAATGTATATCATTTCATACCTAGAGGTGGTATTGGCAGCAAGAAATTAGAATATTGGTATCACAAGGATAATATTTCTGATGGTGTAGCGCCTTCACAGGTTTGTGGATTTGATGAGTGGAAAGCATATAATCTGCAAAGAGATCTTTACGTGGCTTCAAATTTGGATAGAGTGGTAGAAACAGAGGAAGAGGCTTTAGAAGCTTTTTAATTCTTTCAGATTGCAACTAATGATAGTATTCTGGTTTTCAAAGTAAATTTTGCCCTTAAACTTTTTGTTCCGAAGAAATAAGGGCATCCAATATTTATCGTCTGGCCACATGATGCTATATGGTATTTCATTAATGTTAAACCATTGAGGTCTCATTTCATCGCTTTCCTCCGGATTTCCTCGATATTCAAGTATTCTATAGAAGTGAACTTCCAATATTTCTGGGTTGTCTCTGAATTCGAAATCAATCTCTCCAAACTTTTCACTTCTTAAAACGTCAATACCTGACTCTTCTTTAAATTCTCTTGCGACTGCTTGGTCGATTGTTTCTCCAGGTTTGACTTTCCCTCCGAATCCATTCCATCTTCCCTCACCAAAACCTGTTTTTTTCATTCCAAGAAGAATTTTATCTCCCTCGAGGATTAATCCTACAGTCATCATTTTTTTCATCCATATGGTTAATCTTTGCTGTTTAAAAATATTTATTTTCTTGAAAGCGAAAAGCATAAGTTTATAAGCAGTTATTTTTTCATTTAATTAAGCTAAGGCATGATTGTGGATGCGATAACCTCAAGGAGACAAGACTGATTCTTAGCGCATACAAGATGAATGTAAGGAGGACAGCATGAGTAAAAGATTGTTTGTCGGAAATTTGCCTTTTAGCCTAACGCAAGAAGGATTGACAAATCTCTTTTCTAAGTACGGTAAGCTTGGCGAAGTTACAGTTGTAACCAATAAGTTTAACGGAAGGTCGAAAGGATTTGGTTTCGTAACAATTGAAGATGACGCCCAAGCAGCCACGGCCATATCAGAAATGAATGGAAGTGACTTAGAAGGCAGAAAGTTAACTGTTAACGAAGCTACACCATTTGACCCTAACAAACCTAGACCAGAAAGACGTGGCGGATTTGGAGGAGGATATGGCGGAGAGAGAAGAAGCTTCGGCGGACCTCGAAGGTTCGGCGGAGGAGGCGGAGGCGGAAGAAGATTCGGCGGAAGAGACAACAGAAGAGAAAGTTCAAATTCGGAAGAATTTTAATTAATTAAAATTCTTGTTGGTTTTTCCACTTAAATTTTTATTTTTTATTTTTCCCTTTTTATTTTTGAAGGGGTTTGGTTCTTTGTATACTTGATTGCAAAAATATTTAAAAGAAACATTTAAATATTGTTATATCAATAGATATAACATGGAAGAAACGACATTAAAGGGAATATTAAGGTTTCCTAGATTAGATACTGTGCTAATGGTAGAAGAAGCTATAAAAGAATACGATGGAGAGTTCAAAAAAAGAAGTTTATGGGAGCACCTTCCAAAAAAGATGATGTACCAGACTTTTTGTGTGATTATAGACTATCTACTTTACTCTAGAAAAATATCAGTTGACTCGGAGGGAAAAATAGGCTGGATATTCTATCCTGAATCAGCAAATAGATTTTATAGAAGAAAGGATTTGGGAAGAAGAAAATGATTCTCCCTTCGGAAATAAGATTTGCGGATAATAGTCTAAAACAAACATTCTACAAATTGGAGCAAGGAGATCCTTCTGAAAAAGAATTATTCAAATTCATCAATCAGGCAATGGATAATATAGAAAATAATGCTTTTTGTGGAGTCCAGATACCAAAAAAGCAGATTCCTAAAGAATATATAAAAAAGTATAGCTCTGCAAACCTATGGAAATATGATTTACCAAGTGCTTGGAGACTCATCTATACTATAAGGGGCGGAAAACCAATAGTTGTAAGCTTAATTCTCGAATGGATGACTCATAAAGAGTATGAAAGAAAATTCAATTATTGAATAATTTTGTTTTACTACTTTTGAAAATGAATTTTGAGTATAAGATTTAAATAACGATTATCTCTCCATAAATCATGTCATTAATTGGAAAAACTTATAATGTTATTGCTGCTTCAGTTATTTCAGGAGCCATATTGACGTTAGGCATACAGCAAGTACGCGCGTTTAGAGATGAACGTGACTTAACAAATAATCTTACTTCTGAGCTAAAATTGATTTATGAACGAGATGCTCAGTTAAAAGGGCAAACTGCCGAGTTAATTGGACAAAATAGAGTTTATCAAGAAGGTATTGAAGGGATAATGAAAGATCTCAGAAAGCATTAAAAATCCCAGTTCTTATTATATAATATGCAAAAAGAGAGCGTGCGAAAGATATGGATTGTTAGCATTTATGCAATTGCGATGGGCTTTCTTGAAGCTGCAGTTGTTGTTTATCTTAGAAAATTATATTATGTTAATGGGTTTGATTTTCCATTGAAAGGATTTATTGAACCATCTGTTTTATCGGTTGAATGGATCCGTGAGTTCTTTACAGTTGTAATGCTTGTTACTATCGGACTTCTTGCGGGGAAGAAGTTTTATGAAAAGTTTGCTTATTTTGTTTATGCATTTGCAATCTGGGATATCTTCTATTACATCTTCCTTAAACTTTCGTTGAATTGGCCTTCATCTTTGTTAACCTGGGACTTACTATTCTTGATACCTTGGCCTTGGATTGGGCCAGTTATAGCACCGTTAATATGCACCGTACTAATGATAGTTATGACTTTTATTATAATCAGATTCTATGACAAAGGAAAGAAAGTCAGCATAAACTGGAAGGAATGGACATTGATGATTGTTGGAGTCATTCTTGTGCTTTATACCTGGATGTATGATTATGGAAAGTTAATATTTAATGGAGGATATGCAAAAGACTTCTTTTCTCTAACAGGGAATAATGATTTCTACATTGCTGTTTCTAATCTAATTCCTCAAACATATAATTGGCCAGTATTTATTCTAGGAGTTGCTTTTGCAGCTGCAGGAATACTATTATTCTATCTGAGAATGAGAAGAAAGTAGAAGTTATTTCTAAAGATTATAGACATATTCATTGCAGAAGTCGCAGTTCTTTTCAATTGGGCACGGCTTGAAGCCCAAGCGATAGGCTTCGTGTATCCTTTTTGCGGTCTTTATTATTTCGTCTTTGACTTCATAGATATTAAAACTTAAACTGCTGTTAACTGAAACAGCATTTCCCTTATCATCTATCTCAAATTCCAAAGGAATATCTTGTTTTAACATATCCAGAGTTATCTTTCTGACTTTTCCGAACCTTGATGCAGCTATAGCATAATATCCTAACTGCCATTCCCTTGCTCTTGGCTCTACAACTGTTTTCCCGGTTTTATAATCGATTATTTCCATCCATTTATCATTTGTATCTTCATGATAGTCTATTCTGTCTGCATATCCTGTAAAGTTAATTCCTTCTATTTTTGTGTTGAGGTATTGTTCTGTCTTTGATTTTTCATTGTATTTGTCCTTGTTTCTTGCAAAGAAGACTTTAAGCATGTGGGAAACTTCGTTCATGTCGACATCCTCCCATTCTTCTTCCAAATGCAATGTCTTTGCATAGTCATTGAATTCTTTTAGTGTTTTAAATCTGGATTTTACTCCTTCTTCGAGAACAAGATGAATGAAAGAGCCGAGTTTCATTGCTTCCCAAGAGATTGTTTTCTTTTCTGGCATATTGTATACATATTTATATTCAAATTCCTTCTGGCAATCGTCAAAAAGCTGGAGAGCACTGGGAGAAAGTGGAACTTTTGTCCTGTCTTCTTTTTCAAATTCTATTCCAGAGACAAATTCCCCTATTTGGGGCTCTTTCTTTGTTTCTTTTTCTTTCTCTATGAACTTTTCTTCCTTATCTTGCTGGAAAACTATATCAGAATTAGCCTTGTAGTCTATTTCATTCAGGAATGGAGAAGGATAATGTTTCTTTCCAGAATATTCATTTGCATAAGTGATGATAAGTTTGTTCTTTGCCCTTGTAAATGCGACATAACACAAACGCCTTTCTTCTAATAATTGATTTTTCCTTTCATATTCCCTATAATGATATTCTAACTCTTCCCTGGAAAGGTGCTTCATATCTGAAAATTCAGGGCTTAATTCCAAGGGTATAAAGAGGTTTGGGGATATTTTTTCTATAGGAAATCTTTTGGCGACTAAATTTGAAACTATTACTGTCTTATATTCAAGTCCTTTAGTGGAATGTAGAGTCATAAGCCTTATACCATTGTCTTCAGGTTCTGCACTATCTATTTCTATCCCTAGATTGTCAAGAATTGAAAGATAATCGATAAAACTGCCTAAATCAGAATTATAAATGGTTGAATGATCCCTTGCTAAGTCAAAGAATTTTGTAAGATTTAATGTTCTTTCCAGTTCTTTTTTCGTATTTTCCTTTTCTTCTCCAGCCAATAACTTGTATATTTCTGTAATAAGTGAGGTCGCATCTTTATTTGCATATTCTTGCAATGATTTTATCCTTTCAATTAATATTTTCCCAAGCATCTTTCCTTGGTCAGTTAATTGCAGTTTATTTAAAATAGAAAATTCGTTGAAAAACTTCTGGCTTATTGGAACTTCATTATTTTCTAAGATATTTTCATTATTGTCGAATCTTTGCTGGTTATTATTATTTTTATCTATATTATCCTGGTTATTATTCTCTTTATTTCTGCTGTTTGGCCTGTCTGCTTTGATGAATTTGCCTATTTTTATTAAATCCTGCTCTGGAAAGCCTGATTCATATATTAAGCCCCACCAGGCGTCTTCCCCCCCTTTCTTATTTCTCTTTAACTTATCCAAAATAGTCATATAATAGACAACTTTTTTTATGTCTTTGTTTTTTAATAGACTTCCACGAGTTACAGAGACAAAATTTATATTTTCTAACTCGAGAGCACGTCTGATAATTCTTCCCTGCTGGTGTGTTCTGAACATAACACATATTTCATTCATCTCTATTCCTTTGGCAAGTTCAGATTTGATTAGTTCAACTATCTTTCTTGCCTCTTCCTTTCCATTTTTCATCTCATAGACTTCTATTTTATCTCCCTCTCTGCCTTCAAAGTTTTCAACGAAGAAACAATCATCTTTACTGTCATAATTATTAAGGATAAGTTTATGTGCAAGCTTAAGAATTTTATTGCTCGACCTTCTTGATTTTGCCAGCGTGAAAATATCCTCGGTCTTTACATTAAAATATTTTTTGAAAAGGTTGAAATTGTCTTTATACGCTCCTCTGAATCGGTATATTGATTGATTTAAATCTCCTACAACAGTTATATTTCTATGCGGGGCTAGAAGTTGAAGGAAGTCCAGCTGGATTTTGTTTGTATCTTGGAATTCATCGACTACAATGTAATCGTAATTATTTGCTATGTCTGGAAATTGTTTTAAAAGGGATAGGGCATTTTTATTTAAGTCAGAATAATCTAAACAACCTGTTTTGACCTTGATTTTTTCATAAGCACTCCAGGCATTTACGAATTTTCTCAATGAAATTGTGTTATTTATCTTTCTTATCTCGCTGGTGATGTGTTTTTTGTTCTCTTCGTCTTTTTTTAGATGCATAGTTTGCAATTCAAATTGCAATTGCTCCAACCTTTCGTCAACATCCAAACAATTTAACTCAAACACTCTTTTATTAACATAATTTTGCAATTCTTCCAGCTTAATGCCTAGGTCTTTTGCTGTTCCTATGGCTTCTATGTATTTGTGGCAGTAATAGGGAAAGATTTTTAGATTTCTATTTAGAATAACTTTTGCATCGTCTGGTTCTAAGATGGTAAAGTTTTCCTTAACTCCTATTTTGTGCCCGTGTTTTCTCAATAAATCTGCTGAAAAAGCATGAAAAGTCCTCACAATTGGCTCTTTTCCTTCCTTTAATTCAAGGGATTTTTGCACTCTTGAAAGAAGAGAATTTGCTGCTTCATTTGAAAAGGTGATACATACTACTCTTTCTGGTGGATAAATGTTTTTTTGGATAAGATATTTTATCTTTTCGACAATTGTATGCGTTTTTCCTGTTCCCGCACCGGCAAGAATTACGCAAACCCCCAATTTTTCTATTGCTTCTTCAGGATTATTATCCAGCATCTATTTTCTTAGAAATAACAGGTTAAATATGTTTAGTATTTGAAAATTAATTACCAAGAAACTAATTCTGTTTTTGCTTTTGCTCTTCTAAATCTTTCTGCAGCGTCATATTTTGTGCTCATTTCTTCAACTATCCAGTCAATTCTATCGCCTATGTGTATATCTTCAGACTTAACAAGCTGTTGTCTTTCCAATTCGACTATTCCAGAATCAACTACCCTAACATCTTTCAATGTGTGCTCCCTAAGCCCTACTGGATGATAATCAAGCTCAAAATAAGGTACAAACCCAGGTATTCTTCCTGTTCTCAATCTATCGCATATTGAAGCTATATTGACTTCTCCTGTATCTTTTCTTGGAACACAATCGGGACGAATAGAATCAACTACCAATCCCTTTGTAAATCCAGTAAATGGGTCACCAATCCAAGACCCCGTTTTTTCTCCAATTCTATACATAGTCTCGTCTGCTGTCATGAAAATGTCAATATAATCCTCAGACACATTTGGTGTTTCATCTTCTGCCATTTTTATCTTCCCCTCTCAAGCTCCATTGCCCTTTTTTTGGAAACCCTTTGCATCAAAGTAAATTTCTCCCAATTAGCTAGAGGGGTTTGTAAAACAAGCCTAGATTTATCCAAACTAATTATTTCTTGTCGCTGTGCAACTTGCGCTTCAGATATATTAAATCCTCTATTCAAAAAATATAGTACAAGAGCATCAAAATGTGTGTGATAAAAGTCTACGGTCTCCTCCTCAACACCCGGACCGTAATCTATCTGGCCTTCCACAAAATACCCTTCAGAAACCTTCTTCCTTCTTACAAGAGTCCCTACCAAAGGCAATGCTTTTATCTCATAATTTCTCCTTCTTCCAACAGTTATATTTGTTGTCATAAAATTCTTCTCTCTGTAAACTATTTAAACCTTACTATTTGTAACCACTTTTAAGTAATATTAATGTTATTTGTCTTTTGGTTATTGTCATTTTTTCATTTTACCAAAAAAAATCCTCAAAGAAAATGTTTTTTCCCTTAACTCCAAGCTCATTTAAAATTATACATAAGGTGTTTTTCATTTCTATAGGGCCACATATGTAGTAATCCTTATCGCAGGGGTCTTCTACATATTCAGTTATCATTTCTTTTGATATTCTGCCTTTTTCCATGCTTGACACTCTCCTTTTTTCCCGAGTTAATATATAGACTTTTTTGAACCAATTTTTATTAATCTTATCCAGTTCTTTTTTAAATATTATATCTTTAATTTTCTTTGACGAGTATAACAAGATTGTTTTTTGGTTGTCTTTTCTATTTATTTTATCTCTTATCATGCTTCTGAATGGAGTAATTCCTACTCCTCCGGCTATGAAGACTATGTCTTTTTTGTTGTCATTAATTGTAAAGTTGCCAAACGGTCCTTCTAATTTTATCTCATCTCTCGGTTTTAGTTTTGTGGCTTCTTTTGTAAATCTTCCGTCTAGTTTTATTGTAAAATGAAGTTCTTTCTCTCCGGGAGCATTTGATATAGTAAATGGGTGTCTTGCGTAAAGGCCTTCTTTTTCGAGCCTTAGAAAGCAAAATTGCCCTGCCTCAAAGGAAATTTCATGTTTTGGATTAAGTATTAATGTGAATGTGTCTTTTGCCTCCCATTTTATTTCTTTTACTAAAAATTTGTTTCTTTTTTGTCTAATTTTGTAGTTTGTTCTGTAAATAATTCCAGCAATTACAAAAATTGCCAAAAATGTGTAAAATATCTTTATTATGAGAAAATGTGACGATGTGCCCCAAAAAGAAGCATGATATAAAATTAGGAAGAATAAAACATAGGTTAATACGTGAAGATATTGCCAGACTTTATGGGAAATCCTCTTGTAGTTTAATGAAGAAATCATTATAATAATGAATGAATATAATCCCAATGTGCCTGCTGCCAGAGGGAGAATGGCAAAATTAGGAATCAGGTTCTTCACAAAGGAAATGCTGGACAAAATAAAGAATATGGGATGAGATAAGACAACAAAATAGGATGCTATCGCGAATTTTCTCTGAAACTTTATTATTCTGTCTATTCCAAAGTATTTATCAAAGAATCTTGCGCTATCGCCAGAAATTACCAGAAAAGAAATAAATAGAAAACTTGTTAGTCCTATGAATTTTCCAATTTTATAAAGAATTGCCTGGAAATCTAATTGTAAATTGAATGGTGCAAAAATAGTATAAACTGCAGAGACAAGGTAAATTAAGATAAAGGCGAAAATTCCTGCAATTATGAGTTTTTTTGTATTTTCTTTTTTCAAGTTTATTCTCCGATTATGAAATAATTAACTTGGCCTTTTAAATTATGTGATAGGTTATTCCAGAAAATAATAATCTAAAAATTTAGATTAATCAGTTACTATTAATTTGCCAACCATATTAATATGGTCTACACCGCACCTTGTCGGACAGCGGAACTGGAATGTTCCAGTCTTGTTTGGAGTAAATTCAACAGAGCCAATGCCCATTACACCTAATTCAGGAATTGATATTCCATGAGTTGTATCTTGATTGTTTATGATTATCTTAACTGGCTGGTCTTTCTTCACAGTTATTGTGTCTGGAGTATAGGACCATCTTGAAGCGTTAATGTTTATCATCTCTGGCTCGATAGAGATTGCATTCGCAGTTATTTTTGAATTATTTAATGTAAAATAAAATCCTGCTGCTAACGCGACAACTACAATTGCAGTGAGAATTATTGTTGATATTTTCATATTCCTTCCTAATAAAATTATCTTATAAACCTTATTAAAGTTAAATCTTGAAATATAATTATTAAAAAAAGTTAAAGACTAGCTGTAATTTGCCTTTAAGTTATTGGAACTATTTACTTGTCTTTAGAAACTTTAGTAGCTTTCGGACCTTTGTCGCCTTGTTCTATGTCAAATGTAACTGAATCGCCTTCTTTGAGAGAGACTCCTGGCTTAAGTCCAGTAGCATGAACAAAGTAATCCTTTCCATCTTCTGCAGTTATAAATCCAAAGCTCTTATCTACGTTGAAAAATTTTACTTTTCCTTTCATTTGTATACCTCCCGAAATTTCATACTTTGAGAAGTTTTTGTTCTCTTATAAAGGTTGCTACTTTGGAGAATGTTAAGTTTTCGTGGCTTAATCGCATTTTCATAATTTAATTTATATAATATGTTTATAGAGGCTATTAATGATAATTATCTGGTTTTTATCTTGTTGATTTATCTTTTTTAAAAAACCACGCAGAGCTAACACACCAGCTAATTTGATAAATTGATGAATTAATGGAAAACGCCCGGACCAGGATTTGAACCTGGGAAACGCTTGCGCGTAACAAGTTCTCCAAACTTGCGGAGTAACCACTGTCCCATCCGGGCACTAAATATAAAGAGAAACAAGGGTTTTAAAGATTTTTGAATTGCTTAAAAGATATTTATTGTCCAGTAAGCCAGGCATCATAGACAGGCATGATAACTTTTAGAATATCTTCCGTTACTTTTTCTATTTCTTGATTGCCGTTTATTCTGACTATTGGACCGAAGACTTTTCTTGCTCTCATGTCTGCATTGGCAAGAGCTACTAATTCTCTGTATCTGTTAATTAAAAGTTCATTGAATTGCGAGTTATTCTCAAATTTTTCTCTCTTGTCGCCTCTTTTAATCATCCTCTGCTCTGCGACCTCTCTTGAAATGTCGACATAAATTGTTAAATCTGGCGTGAGGGTTTTTGCCTCTTCATGATATTTTATTATATCTTCTACCGGGACTCCCTGGGCCGATTGATAGGCTCCAGTTGACATTGAGTATCTGTCACAGAAAACCAGGGTTCTTTGATTTGAGGCCGGAATTATTTGTTCTTCCGTATGTATCTTCCTATCTTGGACAAAAAGGTGTAAATCTACTATTCCTCCATCAAATGGATTTGATTGTTCCTGCAGCATTTTTTTCAATTCCGAAGCTCTAAATGTTGGCTCTCTTGTGAGAAGAATGTCTTGATATTTATTTTTCATTCTTATCGCTTTTGCTGCCTGCTCCAATTGAGTGCTTTTTCCGCTTCCATCTGGACCCTCCCAAACTATGAATAGGCCCGGCTTGTATCCTCTTTTTTCATCCACAGATTATTTTAGAAAAGAGACTTATAAATGATTTATATGCTGCAAAGAATATTTTAGACAATCTACTTTCTTCTGGAATAAGTAGCGAAAACCAAATTTTTATATAGATGGACTTCTCTCCAATCCAGCTTCCATATCTTTGTGTCTATGTCTGGAAACTTTGTGTCTCCTTTTACTTCAAGACCAACGTAAGTTATTTCCAACCTCGAGGCAAGACTAATTGTTTGGGAATAAATCTCTCCTCCTCCTCCAACATAAATATCTTCCTTGTCATAGCTCCTTGCTCTTAGAACTGCGTTTTCCAGTGAATTGCATATTTCGGCGTTTTTTGAATCGAATCCAGATTTGGAAATAACAATGATTTTTCTATTTTCCAATGGTTTGTCTAATGATTCATAGGTTTTTCTTCCCATTATCAGACAATAACCAATTGTTAATTTTTTGAATCTCTGCAAGTCTTCAGATATATGCCAAGGGACTTTGCCTTCATTGCCAATAACATTATTTTTTGCAAGCGCAGCAATGAGAACAAGATTGTTTTGATTTTCTGACATTTTATGCTGCCATTCTTGCTCTAGAGTCCCATTTATGATATTTGTAGTCTTCCAGCTCCAAGACTTCTAGGGCAGGTCTTTCTATCATTTCAAACAATGGAAGGTCAGATTTTATTTTTAGTCTTGGCAATTCTAAAGGCGTTTTTGATAATTGCTCCAAAACAAAAGGTATGTGGTCTTTTCTTTCATGAAGTTTGCCCTCTTCTGGAGCTTTGTTTATGTACCATTGTCTTATCTGCATATAATCTTCAGGCTTTGTCGCTTCTCTTACTTTATTTCTGAATTCTTTCAAATTTTCATTGTTTTTAAGAAAATCTGCTCTTGGTGGAACTCCATTGTATATATGGACATTAATTAAAGTGTGTCCGGACTCTCTTGGAATCAATCCAAGCTCTTTTGCAACTAAATGTGCCAAGATTGCCGGTCCAGACCTATTAAATGGCACCCCGAGGAAGGAATCGCAGGATCTTTGCACCATATGTAAATCAAGGAATTTGTTTTCCCAGACAGCAAACTGATACCAAAAATGGCAAGGCGCGAGAGCCATTCTTTCCGTTGTAACATCTTCAACATCCCAGGCATCCATGATTGCGTATCTGGAGCCAGGATCCTTTCTTAAAATAGACAAAACATTTTGAAGTTGGTCTATTTCTCCTCCATCTCTTCTTTGCTTGTGCCTCAATTGAAAGCCATAGATTGGACCCATATCTCCTTCAACTCGCGCAAATTCAGGATCTGATTTTATTTTTTCCATGTATTCTGCAAATCCTTCCTCCAATTCTTTGGTGTTCTTTTTTATTTTTCCTTTAAGCTGATGTCTTTTTAAGTAAAAATCATATGCATTATCATTCCAGATTGGCACATTTTTGTCTACCAGGGTTTTTACATCTCTTTTGCCAGCCATTATCCAGAACATTTCTTCGGCAGAACTGTTGAAAAATAGTCTTTTTGTTGTCAAGGCGGGAAAGCCATTTCTTAAATCATGTCTTAACTGATAGCTGTTTCTGCCAATCATGTATTGCTCTGTTCGGTCATTGAATTGTCTGTCTCCATTCACGAGGAGATATTTTAGCATTTGTAAATAGTCTTCCATCTTTTATTTGAATAGAGTTGAAATGGAGTTTATAAATAATTATATCCTGCAAAATATCAATTCATAGACTGCAGGTAGTTTTTGATGTGGGGCCAGCTTACTTTTGTCCAGTTTTCAACTTCGTTTTCAGGGTTTTTTAGTATTTCTTCAGCTTCCTCAATTGAGTAAAAATCCCCATGAGCCATTCCATCACCGCATCGAACTTTTTCATCTGTTTTTGCAATGGCTATAACTCCGAGATGAACTTTATCAAATACAGAGTAATCAACATAAATATATCCAAGGCATTCAGGATTTGGATAGTTTTGCATGACTGTTTCTTCCCGCATCTCTCTTATCATCGCATCTCTTAGGGGATTAAGGGATTTTTCTTCTGTATCCTTATCAATATGTCCTCCTATGCCTCCTGAATACTTGTTCAGATGTCTTTTTTCTTTATAATCTCCTTTGCTTAGGGCTCTTTGATAAAGAAATACCTTCTTTTCCCTTTCATTGATAAGCCAGACATATGGAACTGCCTGGATATAATCTGGATTGTTTTCTAAATCGTCATTTCTCTCTTTGAACTCATGATTTTTGTTTATAATATCTATAAAGTTTGCTTCTTCTAACGGCAGGAAACCAAGGAAATTCTTTTTTTCAAATAATTTTTCTTTTTTGACAACGAGTATTTCTCTTGACATTTCTTTTCTAGAATATAATTGTTTAAAAACCTATCCTGGCTACAGTGTCAATGCGAAATGATTTGATTATCTGCGACTGGAGTGGAACTATAAGCGATGATTTGCTTCCTGTTTGGAGAACAAATAATCTTATGCTTATGAAATATGGGTTGCCCGCAATAGAATTTGAGCAATTTATAAGAAATTCTTCGAAATCAATATTTGAATACTACAAGGAGCAGGAAAAAGACTTTAAAAATGACGCTGTTATTAATGACTTTTGCCAGTTTTTTGAATATGTTAAAAGGCAAGGAGTAGCTCCAAAAGCCTATGATGATGCTTCTGAATTTCTTGAAGATTTAAGCAGTAAAAATAAGTTAATAGCTGTCGTAAGCAGTCATCCTGAGAAATTTGTTCTTAGAGAGGCTGAATATTATGGCTTCGACGATTTTTTTACAATTATGAGAGGCGGTGTTTATGATAAGGCTAAAGTAATAGGAGAAGTATTGAATGAATTGGCAGTAGAAAATGAAAGAACTGTTTACATAGGAGATACTACATTTGACATGGAAGCTGCGCAAAGGGCAGAAGTTCAGGGATTTGCTTTATGCCGAGGATATCACCCAAGAGAGCTTTTGGAAAAGGTGATGCCAAAGGAAAAAATTTTCAATAACCTTATAGATGTTCTTGATTCTGGAGTATTGGGAACTTAAAATAAAAAGAGGCAGTCTGCAATATATATTATAGTAGAGAATAGTTAAGTTTAAATTGACTCGCAATAAACATATTTATGGAAAAAACAGAAATACAAAGAAAGATTGAGAATGTTGTTACAAATGGTCTTGGATATCATTCCAGAACAAAATTTTTAACAGATGAAACGGTTACAGATAAATATATATTGTTGGGGCAGTGTTTTTTGGATGAAGATTTTGTTAAAAATTCAAGGGGCGGACTTAGGGCGCATTTGGCTGATTTGGATTCGAGGATTAAACTTCCAAGATTAAGAAAGATTTATAATATTATTCAGAGAAAAAGGGACGATATTGGCGGCAGTTTTAGTTTGAGGCGTTTAGGATACTCTATTGATTTGTTTAGGTTGGGAATGGGAATTTCTGCATATGAAAGTTCTCCCAAAACACAAACAAGCCTTGCGATAAATAATGCTACATTGAGAATGATAAATGGTTTATTTAGTGGCAGAAGTGTATCGAACGGGTTCGGAAGGTATCTTGCGAGTGAAGTATTTACTTTCCAAAACTTAGAAAATAAGTAAAGGAATAACTAATCCTTCATCTCAATCTTAATCTGGACAGGTCTTGGAATTTTGAGCTTCATGATAGGATGCAGAATTCTGTCTTCAGCCGGAATGTCAAGAATTCTTCTGTGGACACGCATTTCAAACCTGTCAAATGTAGCTGTTCCGTTTCCACAAGGCGATTTTCTTGTTGTTACTTTGAGTCTTTTTGTCGGCAAGGGTATTGGCCCCCTCATAAGAACTCCAGACCTTGCTGTAATTTCTTTTATAGAATCTATAACCTTGTTTAAGGAACCTATATCGATGCTGCTTAATTTTATTCTTACCTTTGCCATTCTAAACTGAAAGGAAAGTCATTTTTAAACCTTTCAGTCACGAAACCTTAACTTTCCCTAGGCTTTCCCAAAGGTCATTTTAAAACTTAGCTTAATTAGATAATTGGTTGTGTTCAATGATGATTAGTAGCTGTGAAGACAAGGGGTTTGTTCTTTGGCGTCTTATCGCTTATCATACCTATAATTTATTCATTTTTACATAAATAAAATCCATTAAAAGATGCAATTCCAATCCAAGCCCGAGGAGAAAAAATGGTTTAATGAATATAATGGTGGCTGCAACTATAAGAATAAAAATCCAATTTTTGTGGAAAAAATGTATTTTGAAGGGATTTCTTTTCCTTGCATATATTGGCCTTGAAAACAAATGGTCTAAGTCTATAAGCTCCGCTGAAAACAGAATTGTCAGATAATAGGGGGAAAGAGCAACTATCCCCAACTTTGCCAGAATGCCATAGAGAATAAGGCTGAATGTAAGATGTGTCGGGGTTAACATGTTGGCATATGGTGTGACTGGATTAGTATGAGTGGGCCCTCGGCGCCGCGTGCTTCGGGCCCCTTCATCCCAGCCGAAGCGGGATGAATATGATAATTCACATTCATCGTTAAGATATTTAAATCTGTCTTTTAATAACTGGAAGTAGTTTGTTTCTAACTATAAGGGTTTAACCAACCATCATAACCTGAAGTGTCAATCCCATCCGTGTTTTCTGGAGTACTATGAAAAGGTTCATCAAAACTAATTTAAACTATCCTTGTTACCATAGTCTAATGAAAAGGGGAAAAAATGCAGGTTGAAATAATAATATCTATTGGAATAATCATAGGCATTGCTGCCATTCTTACTGTCATTGCAAGAGCCATTAAACAGCCTCCGATAATTGCTTATTTGATTTCTGGAGTATTAGTCGGCCCGATTGCTCTTGCTCTTGTCGGTCCTGGAACGAGTTCTGCAGAATTCTTGCAGGTTTTTGCAAGAATGGGCGTGGCATTATTGTTATTTATTGTCGGACTTAGTTTAGATTTAAGAGTTTTGAAGGAGTTTGGAAAGGTTGCTTCTCTTGCCGGACTAGGAGAAATTATGGTTACTGCAGTTCTAGGATTTTTAATTTCCTTGCTTCTTGGCTTGAAGTTCACTCCTGCATTGTATCTTGCAGCGGCTCTTGCTTTTTCTTCTACTGTTGTGGTTGTAAAGATTTTATCTGACAAAAAGGAAATAGATACACTACATGGAAGGATTGCTTTGGGAATCTTGATTATCGAAGATTTCGTGGCGGCATTAGTTTTAATGCTGATTCCAATATTGCAGTCAGGGCATCCAGAAACCATCTTTTTAGGAATAGGAAAAATTGTGTTTTTAATTTTCGCAATATTTATTCTTTCTGTATTCGTGGTAAATAAATTAATTTTTTATCTTGCAAGGCATCAGGAGACCTTGTTCTTATTCGGCATTGGCTGGGCTTTTATTCTTGCAAGCATATTCCACATTTTTGGATTGTCAATGGAGATAGGGGCATTGATAGCTGGAATGTCTTTGGCTTCTTCAAAATATACTCTTGAGCTTGGAGGAAAGATAAAACCATTAAGAGATTTCTTTGTTGTTTTGTTGTTCGTATTCTTCGGAAGTCAATTAATGGGCCCGGTAACTTTTAACATAATTAGAGATGCAATTATATTTTCTCTTTTTATATTGCTATGCAAACCGCTTATTGTAATGTCTTTTGTAAGGTTCTTTGGCTATAAGAAAAGAACAACTTTCCTTACCGGCTCTTCCCTGGCTCAAATATCGGAGTTTTCCCTGGTTTTAATTCTAGTAGGATATAATCTTGGACAGCTAAATCAGGATTTCATGAATCTTGCAGTTTTAATTTCTTTAATAACCATAGGAATAAGCAGCTACAGCATACATTATTCCCACTCAATATTCAACAAACTATCCAGGTTCTTGGATATATTTGAAAAAAACAAAACAAGAAAAATTGAAAAGAAGAAAGATAAAAGTTATGATATAATTTTGTTTGGCTACCATAGAATAGGATACAAAATATTGCAAACATTAAGAAAGCAGAATGCTAATTTCCTAGTTGTCGATTATAATCCAAGAGTTATTCTATCTTTGGAAAAGGTAGGGGTTAACTGCATATATGGCGATGCCGCAGATTCAGACTTTTTATCCGAACTTCCATTGAATAAGGCAAAAATAATAATTTCCACTATTCCACAGGAAGAAGCAAATATTACCCTTAGAGATAAGCTGAAAGAGTTGAAGGCGAAGGCAACATTTATTGCAACTGCAGAGCAGCCAAGGCAGGCAATGGATTTGTATGAACAAGGGGTAGATTATGTTATTGTGCCACATCATCTTGGAGGGAGTTTTGTTTCGACTATTATACAAGCCTTTGGGACAGCAAAGGAAAAGTATAAGTCTGCAGGAAAAGACCATTATAAAGAGCTCAAATCAGCAAAAGATAATTCTACTTATAATTAAACATCCTGCAGAAAATATAAGGTAGTGTTATCTAATATAACGTAGCGGTCTATAACATTGTTGTTTTAGCAAACATCAGGATATTAGTTATACATAAAAAATATGAAAGTGCCGGCGCGCTGTCATTGGGATCGAGTGCGCCGACAATGATCAGTGAGGGGCGATTTGTGATAGTTCTTAATCTTTTAACACGAACTAATAATGTTTTCCAGTTTGTTTAATAAAGGGTTTAGATTCAATCGTTTAATTATCTTTTAAAGCCTTTGCTTTTTTCTTTTTCGTGGCATTATTTAGTATATAATTAAGTGGGAAACAAAATAGTTTAAATATACAATATTTCTCATAGAAACATGTTAGATATCAAATTGATAAGGGAGAATAAGGAATTAGTAAAAGATAGTCAGAAGAGGAGAGGGATGAACGAGCGGGATGTGGATAAGGTGTTTGATTTGGACAAGAAGTGGAGAGATTTGAAGGAGGAAGTTGATTCTTTAAGAGCAAAAAGAAACAAGATATCCATACAAATAAGCGAGGCAAAGAAAGCGGGAAAGAATATTGATGCCCTGATGAAAGAAGCGAAACTTATCCCGCAGCAGTTGGCTAATAAGGAAAAGGAAATGAATGAGACAAAGAAGAAAAGAGATTCTCTTTTGAGAGAAATACCCAATATAGTTTCAAAGGAGACACCTACCGGGGATGCTTCAAAGAATAAGGTACTGAAAGAATATGGCAAGGTTCCAAAGGCAGCATTTAAGCACAAAGATCATGCAGATGTTTTAATAGCTCTTGATCTTTTAGACACGCAGAAGGCATCTGAAGTTGCAGGCTCAAGATTTTATTACCTTAAAGGCGATCTTGTCAGGTTAAATTTTGCAATTATTAGTTTTGCCCTCGATTTATTAAAAAGCAAAGGATTCATTTTAATACAGCCGCCTTACATGCTTAGAAAAGATATTTTAGCAGGGGCAATCCCGCTTGCAGCTTTTGAGGAAATGATATATAAAATAGAAGGCGAAGATTTATATTTAATCGGTACAGCTGAACATGCAATAAATGCCTATCATTCAAACGAAACTCTTAATCCTAATTCTCTTCCTTTAAGATATGCTGGCATTTCTCCTTGCTTTAGAAAAGAAGCAGGAGCGCACGGAAAAGACACAAAAGGAATTTTTAGAATTCATCAATTTGAAAAAGTAGAGCAGTTCATATTCTGCAAGCCAGAAGATGCATGGAATGAGTTTGACTTAATATTAGATAACACAATAGAAATATTCAGGGCATTGGAAATTCCATTCAGGACAGTCTGCCTGGCATCAGAAGACTTAGGCAGAGTTGCAACAAAGACAATAGACGTTGAAGGATGGTTCCCATCGCAAGAAGTATACAGAGAACTTGGAAGCTGTTCAAACTGCACAGACTATCAGGCAAGAAGAAGTAATATAAAATACCAAAAAGGAAATGAACTGCAATTTGTGAATACACTTAATAATACGGCAATTGCAACGGAAAGAGCAATGGTCTGTCTTGTTGACAATCATCAGCAAGCAGATGGAAGCATAAAGATTCCGAAGGCTCTTTGGCCCTATACTGGTTTTAAGGAAATTAAAGCAAAAACTCAAAAGCAAGATAAGAAAGCAGAAAAACCAGACAAAAAAGAATCAAAACTAATTAAGAAAGAAAAGAAAGCTAAGAAATAATTATTCAAACCTTATCTTATCCCAAATCGCATCAATGATATCTTTTTTTATTTTCTCTCTTAACTTATGGGTATTTGCCCATAAAATACTAGAGAAAGCGATAGATAAGCCTGAGATTGCAACTGTCTATGGCAAAAAAGTTAAAAATAGTTTAGAAATTGCAAAAAAATATAGAGAAAAGATAAATCCAATAGATAAAGTTCTTCCTATTCATGATATTAAAGATATAAGAGAGAAGGTAATAAATAGAGTAAAATCAGAGCTAAATCTGAGAATAACAAAAAGATACATAAACATCAATCTCTCACTTGTGGAAAAGCTTGTTGATATATCCTTAAAAGAACTTAAGATTATCTAATCTCCTTTCCCATTCCATCTTTTCAACTGCAACTCTCTGACCGCATTTATGACTCTTATATCCGGAGAAAGGACATAAACATGGTCGTCCTTGCTTCTCAAGGCGCGGTATATCTTCTGAAGAAATTCTCTTTTAGCTTTATCAAAATAAAAATCCCAATAATAATATCCATGTGTTTTTTTTAGGATTTTCCAAAATACTCCCCTTACGTTTGGATTTGGGTATTTTGTGAAAATAACACTATTGCACACATCTCCTGGAAAGTCAACTCCGCGGGAGCATTTTGTTGTAAATAAAGTATCACTCAACTTTGATTTGAATGTTGATATTAATCTGCCTGTTTTATCTTCCTGCTGTATTTCTATTAAGGTTTCTTTTGGCATTAGGCCTATAAGCCCAAACTTGTCTCTCTCAAGCATTGTTGGAAGATCGTCATATGCGTTGACATGAATCAGTATTGGCTTCTGTGCTTTATTTAAAGAAGATAATAATGCCTTAAGATATTGCTCTCTTGAATGCTTGTTTGATTGAAAGTTGGCATATTTGCAGTCAAACTCTTCTCCTGTTCTTATTATTTCAATATTTCCCTGATGAAGTGTTTCTGCTTCTACTATTTTATAATTCTTGACTCCGAATACATTCTTCAGCACAGACTCGTTATGAAGTGTACCCGACATAAATACCAATGCTTTTGTTTTGCTCTTCAGTTTTTCAAACCTTTTTGACAATTCTGTTGTCACTAATCCTGCGATAAGGTCTTCCCCGTCTTTTCTGAAGCTTACATATGTTTCATCAAAAAATTCCTTAAAATTTTCTACTAGTTCAATGAGATTTCTTGCGTAATTTGCCTCATCAAGCTCCAGTTCTACTCTTATCTCGGGAAATTTTATCATTGTTCTTATCATGTCTCCTATTTTTGTCTCTCTTAGCCTGTATATTTTAGTTTCGTCTATTCCAAGAAGTCTTTTATTTTTTTCTTCTAATTTGATAAACTCTATGATTGAATCTATTATCTTGTCAGTTTCCATGTCGTCAAATTTCATGTATCTGAGTGCATTAAGGGTTTTATTCAAATTGATTTCCTGCTGAGTTGAAAAACTGTCTAAAAATTCATCTGCCTCATCTATTATTTCTACTTCTGTTTCTGGTTTTCTGTCTAAGTCAACTTCTATCTTATATTTTGCAGAATTAAATATGATAATATCTGAATCTAGGTATGCCTGATATTGGTCATAGTAGGAGCATCCATTCTTCCTATGATAAAATATGAAATCCTTCCCATTCAATCCTCTGTATTTCTTTTTCTTTGCATCTTCTAAAGGAATTTGTATGTCTGCCCGAATAATAGGGCTCCAATAGGGATTGCTTGGCGCAATAGCAATTCTTTTCATCTTTTTTATGTTGAAGAGGTCTTTATTTTTTATCAAAGGATTGTTTTCATAGAACTCTTCCAATAAAGGAAGGTTTTTTTCAACTATTTGTATTGTATCTGGAAGAAAAGGGTCATTGCATGATTTTCCCGGTTTAATAATAGAATCATGATTATCTCTTCCTGTAATCATTGCTATTTTCATCTTCTTTCCATGTTTGACAAGATATTTCTTTCCCATATAATCTTCTTCATATTGTCTTTGAAGGCCCTTTATAGGAACAACTATGCTTGTTTTTCCCAAAACCCTTGCAATGTTAAGGGCAATGGCGCTTTTTCCCGTGCCACAGACGCCATGAATGAATATCACTTTTTCTCCTTTCTTAATCAGGTCAATTACCTCCTTTACAATATCTTCCTGTGTCTTTCCATTTGAGAACTTTAAAGGCAACAACTCTTTATTTTCTTCAAATAAACTCCAGTATTCCTTTTCTAATATGTTTTCTATTTTTTTATCTTCCAGAAAAGTCAGGGAATCTGATTTTTTCAATTCTTTTGCTTCAAAGCCATTTTCATTATTACCTAAAATATCTTCTTCATATGCGCCTTTAAACCCGTCTAATTTTCCTTGGGAATCAAATTTCAGTCTGTTCATCTGTAATTGTAAAGAATTGAGTTTAAAAAAATGATTATAACCTGGAAAATGGTAAAAATAAACTACTTTTCCTTGGTTTTTTCGAAAATATAATTATCCAGAGCCAATTTTCCTGCTCCCAAAGCTATGAAAACGAGAAAAATTAAAAAGTAAATAATAGCAAGTTCTCCCCCATTCTGCCAAGGCCATAATCCCCTTTTCATAGGAACCAGATAATAAGCAGCTATCATCAGCAATGCTCCCAAAATAGCAGCATACCTTGTAAACAAACCAATAATTATCAATATTCCAACAAATATTTCTATTATTCCTGCCAAACCTAATTGGGTCGTGATTGCGTATGTTCCTTTACTCGCAAACCAACCAAACAATTTTTGAGCTCCGTGGACGAAAAATAAAAAACCAACTAATATTCTAAATGTAAAATAAAAATAATGCTTGTTTCTATTAAGGTAGTTTGATATCATTATCCTCTCTCTATCATCAATTTATTATTTGCGCTGTTAATGACTACCCTATTTGTAATATTTCTTCTAATGTAATTATCCAATGAGGCAATATATGCTCCTTTTTTTCCATAGTCAATCAATTTATTGTCTATCTTTCCTTCTCCGAGCTTGATTTTTTTTATTTTTATAGAATTAAACATGTCTATCGCAGAATTTATGGCTATTCTATCATCATGTTTTGACTTTAATCTTAAATCTTTCAGCTCTTGAATGACTTCTCTTGGTATTATTACTTTGAAACCAAGATTTTGAAGTTCGAAAACAAAATCTATCTTCCTTTTTACACATGAAATGACAAAATTGCTGTCTAACAAGACTTTCATATACTTATTTAATTTATCTAGATTTATAAGGCTTTTGAAACTTATTTCTTCTTGTGTTTCTCAATTATACCTTTTATCTTTTTCATCTCTTTTTCATTCGGTTTTTCTATTTTTTCTCCGAACTTGAAATATTTACTTTCACAGTATATCAAGGGTTCAGCTTCATCTTCGCGAACTTTCAATATCTCTCCTATGAATAGTTTGTGGTCTCCTCCGAATGTTATTATATCTTTTAATCTGCATTCAACAGCCAGAGCACAGCCCTTTATCATCAATGCCTTAATTTTTTCTGCTTCATAGAATTCATAACCTAACTCTTTTAATACTGCTATTTTGTCTACATTCTCTCCATGGTTTCCTCCCGAGATACTGGAAAGAATATTTTGCTTTATGGATGCAATATGAACGCCAAACTCTCTGCTTTTTTCTATCATTTTAACAGTAGTTGCCTCCTCGTCGATAAGAACGGCTATAAGATTTGGCTCGTACGAAATGTGATATGTCCAAGCAGCGGCCATTACATTATCTTTCTTTTCATCTCTGCAGGTTATTAATCCTACATTTGTTATAAATGGCTTCCACATATCTTCTTTGTTCATATTTAACTTGGGAATTATAAGTTTTTAATTCTTTTCTATTGATTTATATATCATCAGATTTAAATATTAGGTTTATTTTATAGGGAAATGGAAGAGGTTGAACATAAAATATCTGTTTTAGAGGGAGCCAAACAGGCATTGCTTGAAAAAGATTCTTTTCTTTTAAAACAGGTTTCTAATCAAACAGTTCATTCAGCATCTTTGCATCAGGATGCCGGCAGTTTGATAACAGCTACTCTTGTTTATGCGTTATCAAAACTTGTTGAGAGAAAGGATTATGTAAAAATAAAAAACTGGGACAAGCTTGTTGAGAAGATAAATTTTGATTTTACTTCTGCTATCAGGGCAGCCATGGAAGGTGATGAGGAAAAGTTCAATTCATTTTTGAAAAAGGCAAGGGAGGCGCTTGAAGAAAGCTCTGTCGATATGAAACAATATATACAGGACGTTTTGAGAAAGGCAAGCATTAACAAGGCTTCCAGAATTTATGAGCACGGAATTTCTCTCGGACAAACTGCCCAGATTCTCGGCCTGACCAGTTGGGAGCTCGCTGAATATGCTGGGCAGTCAAAATCTGTAGAGACAAGGTACATGCAGACGATAAATGAAAAATCTCGGGCAAAGATGGCTCTGGAGTTCTTCGGATGAAGTTACAATTAACCCTATATGAAAAAAAGAATTATGTGCTAAACGATAGAAAGGATTTGATTATACTATCAAAAATAAAAGAGGTTGAAGATAGTAAACTAGACAGTAAGGATAAAGAGGTTGTTAAGCTTATTAAAACACAATTGAAGAAAGATTGGAGATCTCCATTTATAGTTTATCTTAATAAATTAATTAGATTAATTAGGAGACACGAAAAATGAAAGTCCTTATTTTTGATTCTGGGCCGTTGATAAACTTAAGCATGAATGGGCTGCTTTATGTTTTGGAAGAATTGAAAAAGAGTTTTGACGGGCATTTCATTATAACTGAAGCTGTGAAAAGAGAAGTCATTGACAGACCTATAAACATAGAAAGATTTGAGCTTGGCGCTTTGCGTGTTCTTGACTTATTGAACAGGGGAATATTGGAAATGCCTGAAATTTTGGGAGTTGACAAAGCCAGAATAAATGAAGAGACTTACAGATTAATGCAGGCGGCAAATCATGCCCTTAGATTCAAGAGCAAGGCAATAAATATTGTCAGTGATGCTGAAATGTCCTGCCTTGCCCTATCAACTGAATTAAATAAGAGAAAAATTGAGAATATGATTGCTATTGATGAGAGGACTACAAGAATTATCGGGGAAGATCCTGAGAATCTTGAAAAATTAATGTCTGAAAAGGTGCATCATCCAGTCAGGCTTGATATACAGAATTTAAAAGAATTTAAAGACCATAGATTTATCAGGTCTGCTGAGTTAGTTTATGTTGCATATAAAAAAGGGATTGTTAATTTGGAAGGAAAAAAAGTCCTGGAGGCATTGATTTATGCTGCAAAATACAAGGGCTCTTCGATAAGTTATGACGAGATAAACGAATTAAAGAAATTATAATTATAATTCTTTATTTTCTTGAAGGATTTTTCCGAACCTTGCTTTTTTGTTGGTTCTTCTTATTCCGCGCTTGTAAACTTTTTTCTTTGATCTGAATATAGCATCGCTGAATTTCATACTTTTCCTAGCAAAAGAGGCTTTTTAAAAATTGTGGTTATCTCAAATCAGGCATCAATCTTTATGATAATTCAAATACAATTATAGGGAATTCTGATAATTAGAATATATTTTGTTCAGAATTCTCTGATGGACAATTCTTAAAAATAATTGCGCTAATCAACAGAATTATCCATAATAATAACAAATCTTCTGAATAAATCATTATCAGTTATAAAAAAATGCGCCAAAATTAATTTTTTGTCAGCAGATTATCATTTTTTACACTCAAGATATAGGTTATTTTCCATCACAATCAAATTTATAAATAGATTATTTTTAAGAGCTTTATGAGTAAAGGAGGTATGAATTTAGTATTTTTGTCCGATAGTGAGATTAGGTTGTTTGATTTTTTAAGAGAAAGATCTGCAAAGGAAAGTGAGTGGCCTACTACTGCCGAGATTTCTGGCAAGTTGCGAATTTCTGAAGGCGAGACTAAAAAACTTTTGAATTCTTTAAGAAAGGAAGGTATTGAAATTTATTCTGTTGCCCAAAAAGTTGAGAAAGAGACAATAACAAAACACGCAATTTCTCCAGAAACCTTGGAAATGACTATTTTGAAAAAGGGCTACCAGACAAATGGCGATGAGATGAAGCATTGTGCCTTATATCTTGCTGAGCCAGCATTTGGAACCAAGGCTTTCGATGACAGATACACCATGAAGGGGCTTGCGCTTGCTCTTGAAGCCAATGGGTTGGCCCCAAATATAAAAGAAGTCATAATTCAGGGAGGAGTTATCCCGCATATTCCGCCGCATTATTCTAAGGGTTATGCCCATGATTTAAAGTTTTTGGGAAAGGTAGACAGACATGGAAGACCAAAGACATTATCTGAGCAGATGCTTGAAGATAGTATAGAAGACCAGTATCAACTGGAGTTTTATGAAAAACATGTAAATGACCCCCAAAGAAAGAAAATAACAGATTTAACAGATGCATTTCTTGCTGCCGAAGACCAGATAAAAACATTAATGAGCTCCCTTCCAGAAGATACTTTGTTAAGAATTCAATATGGGGAGGAAGATAGAAAGAATGTAGAGCATCTCGAAGTTGCGCAAATACAAGAAATGGCTGGAAGGAAAAAAGAAACAATAGAGCAGATGATGAATGAAGAAGCTGAAACTATGTTGGATATTTCCCGGGACCAGCTTTCCCTGAGAGTTGAAAAGTATATTTTGGAAAGAGCTGTTAGTGGCAAAAGTTTATTTAAGAAAGTTGGTGAGGAGAAAAAAGAATTTACTGGCAGATATAAGATTTTTGTTAATTCACAGAGAGAGGAATTTGATAGATTAAGAGAGAATATCTCTGAATCGTGGGATGCTCCAAAAAGCAGAAAAAAAGATCTAGAAAAATTTCTTGTTAGTGAAAAAACTGCTTTAGAGATAGAAGATTTGGAAGGGTTCGATAATGCAATAAAATATCTTTCAAGAAAGAAAGATGTTGGTAAAATAAGGGAAAGAATTGCAAAAATTAATGAGCAATTAGCTGTAAAAGATAAAGAAGAAGTTGCTGTTGAATCTAGATTTGTTGATTTTGGAACCCAATTAACTTGGACAAAGCAGTTGCTTCATAGCGCCAGGGCAGGAGTAACATTCTTCACAAGCCAATATCCTGTTTTTGCAGATGAACTTGAACAAGGATTTAAAGTTGCAAAAGATAAATATTCTTCGCACTTTTTTAGATGGACATTAAGCAGGCATCCCGTTGTGCATATTTCTCCCTCGAAGAGGGTTGTTTCAACAGGAATTAAGATACTTGGTGAGCCGATTGACAAGGCAGAGATTAAATTTGATGTCAGGAAATATGGGAATAAAACTATGCTGCTTATTCATAATATAAGAAATATATTTTCAGATGCTGTTGGCCCAAGGAGCATAAAAGATGCAAAACTTATTTCTAATTATGAAAATATGGTTTTGAGAAAGTTCTTTGCAAAAGAAATGGACAGAATTCAACCAGATATAATTTTACTTGGAGGACATTCTAGCGGAGGATTTAGAGTTATGCCTTGGTTTAAGGGCTCTGAGCATTTGATTGATGGAAAATTTGTAGAGAATCAGGAAGTTGGATATCTGATAAATCTTCCAACTCTTCAATCGGTTTTACAGCTAGAGTGGCTTGTGGAAAAGGGATTCAAGAATTGGCATACAAAGAGATATTTGAGCGGGCCATATTCATCTGCAGCCATAGTTCATACAGAGGATAAGGAAGAAGTTAACAGGTTTTATGTATTTGATACCTCTTTTCTTATAGAAGCAGGGAAATCTGCAGAAGCTATCGCTGTCTATAGAGAACAGTTAAAGGATAGAGGGCTTGGGAAGAAAAGAAGGCAAGAAATGTTTATGCTTATAAAGGAAGAAAAGGAAAGAGTTAGGGTCAATTTTAAAAAGATTGAAGTTGCAGGAGATTATCATTTAGGTGCTCCTGACAATCCAGATAGGTATTCCAAAGATCAAATGATAAAAGCCGCTCAAATTTATCAAGTTAGACATGGCCTGCCAGATATAATAAGTTTGGATGAAGCTTTACATGGCGTTGAAGAAAGAACTTTCAAATCTGGAACAAGATATCTTGGGCTTATGCCCGAAGAATTTCTTAGGAAATATGTTAGCCCTGTTCTGACTGATTCTACTATTGAAGGGGAGGAAAAGGCTAAAAGGATAGTTGCACAGGCCATGAGGAATCATAGAGCAATAACAATCCATAATTTCTCTCTGCAGGAAAGATTGTTTAAACTTCTTGTTAAACCATACATGGATAAAATACTTCAAAATGGCGGGAGAACAATTTTCATCAGTGGAAATCATACCAACAAATCACTAAGGGTTGCGGATGAAGCAATATCTCTCGGGAATATGATTGATGAAAAGTATTTTGATTCCGGGCAGGTTGAAATATTCTCTGGATTGGGAAATGATGTCGGGGTAAAATCTACTATTGCCGACAATTTATTGTTGTTTGGAATGCACAAATTCCCAGAACAACATGATGAGATTTATGGTGTTTTGGACCATATGAGAAGGATGAATAATGATGCTGATATTGTTGTTTGCGGAGATAGACACCAGACTGGGATAGGGTATTCGAGTACAATGGTAGCTTTGCATCCTGGGATGGAGACAATAAATCAATATGTTTCTCAAATTGGGAAGCGGGCTGGTGTCAGAGGAATAATAAACCTTTATTATGATTCTAACAAGAAAGGAGTTTATGCCGCCGAGTTTGTCATTAACCCTACTCTTGAGAAGATAATAAGGGAAGAAAATATTATATAAGTAAATGGGCCCAGAGGGAATCGAACCCTCGACTTTCGGTTGCTCCAAAAATTCTGGAGCCGAAAATTATGCCATTTAAATATGGACCCCTACAACCTTTAAAATAAAGCCTATTTTAAGCTTTACTACGCGCTTTCTTTTATTTAATCATTTTAAAGTAATAAGGTTTATAAACAATTTCTCCTTAACTAAAACATGACAAAAGAGGTCACTAAGACAATTATTAAAGAGGTTCGTAAAGAGGCTCCTAAGACTAGCCATCATTATCTCAATAGGAAGATAAGACCTTTTAGAAGCAATTTTAATAATCCGAAGCCTAAAAAATTAGAAGATAAAATTGTTGAAAATTTGATTGAACTTCAGAAAGTAAATGTTAATCTTGCTGAGAAGTTTGACAAGCTGACAAATCAAATTTCTGCCTTGCTTGGCTTGTTTGAAAATGCAGCAAGGAGCTTCGCAACCAGTCCTTCTATACAGGCAAGTGATAAAGACAGGGAATTTTTGGAAAAAGTAGATAAGTTATTAGAGCAGAACAAGACTATTGCAAAGGGATTGACTTTAGTTGAAGAAAGAATAAGGGAGAGGGTTTATGGACAGCAATCAACTTCATCAATGCCTATGGCAATGGAAGAAAAACCAATAAGAGAGGAGAAGTCAATCGAAGAATTCAAGCCATCAATAGGAAGACCTTTGCCCAAGTTTTAAAATGAAAAAGCAAGTCCAGAGCAAGGATAAAGAAAAAGATTATTCTATAAGATTATTATTTCTTCGAGAATTAATAAGAAATATTATTTTGGCTAATTATCAAAATATTATTGAGGAAGAGAGGCTTGAAAAAAAGGTTTATGCTTTTTTGAAGGAAGAGAAACCTCTGGTAAGAACACAAGTTGGAAGGCAGTTGATAAAACCCATTCCAGTCCAGATTAAACAATTAATAAGACCTGCTCAGTTCAGGCCTATGCAGAGGATACAGCCAAAGCAAGGTTTTCAGAAAGGAATTCCAGTGCCAAGGACTGGAGGGCAGCCCCCAATTGAATTTGTGCAAAGTGCAAAAATATCTAAGGAATCAAAAAATAATTCTTATCAGGAATCTATAATTACCCCCTTAACAAATCTTGGTTTCGGGAAGATACTTCCAATTTTACAAGACAGATTTGTTCAAAGTATAGAATGTCCTGGTCCTGGAAAGCCATTAATCATAAACAAATCTGGGATTATTCAAACTTCTCCAATCAACCTTTCAACTGAGGAAATCATGCAAATAATGAAAGATATATCAGATAAGACAAAAATACCCCTGCTTACAGGAGCATTTAAAGCTGCTTTCGATAGATATGTCATGACTGCAGTTATTTCAGATTATGTTGGAACTAGATTCGTTATTCAACGCAAGTTAAATCCCGATCAGTTTGAATGATTCAAACTGGTAAATATAATCCTACTTAAAATAATTATTAGCTAGTATATTACTAGTTGAGCTGTTGTCGGATAATTAGCGAAGGTTGTCTGTTATCTATGCTTTATTTGAATACTTCTCTGTTTTTCTTGCTCCAGAACAATAAATCCAATTCATCTATAGGTATCTTAATCTTATTGGAGAATTTTAAGAAATTATTCTCAACTTTAAAGTAATGATTCTTATTCTTTATTTTGTCTTCCTCTATTACTTTCATATCTTTTAGGTTTCTTAGTATGTGCCGGTCAAGGATTGCTATCTTGTTATTTGATTTGCCTATATTTCTTAGAAAGTGACCTGCTTCCTTGTATCCAAAGCCTTTTACATTTTCAGCCAGCCAGTTTCTTAACTCAATAGAATTATTGTTATTTAATTTTTCCTTTATATCATTCCAGTTCCTTGCTGCTTCTAAGATATAACCTGCTTTGTTATTATGAAATCTTGTTTTTGATTTTAGAATGTCTGCCACCTGAGTTTTTTTTGCTTTTTCGAGATTGACTTTTTTTAACTCAAGGACAGCCTTCCAGCAGCTTTGTGCATTGCTTTGAGGAGTAAGAAGGCAGAAAAGCAATTCATTAAAATATTCTTTGTCTTTTAGGGATTTGAAGTCGTTTAGTCTGGATTTTATCTGGTTTTTCCTTTCCGCATACCATTTTAGTAAACTATCCATTATTTTTACTAAAATACCTTCTTTAAATACCCTATGAAAGGAATAAGTTTAAATAAAATCTTTTCCCTATCAATTTATGAAAAAGGAGAAAGTTATTGTTATATCTCTTGGAGGGTCTATAATCATGCCAGTCAAGCAGGACTTTAAGATTCTTGACGGATTTAAGAGGGTTTTGAGGAAACATTACAATAATCACAGGTTTGTTGTTGTCTGCGGTGGAGGGAGTATTGCAAGAAAATATATTGATGCCTTGGCAAAGGAAGGAAAGTCAAAGTATGAAATTGCAATGGCTGGAATAAGAGCGACAAGAATGAATGCTTTGTTTATGATACAGTTCTTTGGAAAGGATGCAAATGTAAAGCTTCCTTTAAATATGGAGCAGGTTGAAAATGATCTTAAAAAGAATAAGGTTGTATTCTGCGGAGCATTGCGTTTCGCTCCGAGTTCCACCACCGATGGAACCGCTTCTAAATTAGCTCATTTTTTGAATACAGAATTTATTAATATTACAAATGTCCCAGGACTTTATACTGAAGATCCTAGAAAGAATAAAAATGCCAAACTAATCCCAAAGATAAGCTGGAAAGACTTTAATAATATGATAAAGAAGATAAAATTCCATGCTGGGCAGCACTTTGTTCTTGACCAGCAGGCTTCCAATATAATAAGGAAGAATAGAATAAGAACTTATATCATTGGCTCCAATTTTGCTCTTGATAATTTATTAAAAGGCAAGAAATTTATAGGCACAATTATATCTGGATAAGATGAAAATAACAAAGAAATGCGATAAAGTATGGTTTGATAAAATATTATCTGGAGAGAAGAAGTTTGAAGTAAGGCTTGCTGATTTTGAAGTGAATGAAGGGGATATTTTGATATTAAAAGAAGTAATTAACGGCGAACTGACTGGCAGGGAGATTAAAAAGAAAGTTGGTATTGTCTTAAAAACAAATGAAATGCCTTATTTTAAGAAGGAAGAAATTGATAAATATGGATACCAAGTAATAGGATTTGACTAAAATGACCATCATAAGCACAGATAAGATAGAAGAAGCGAAGAAAATGATAAGGCAAGCAGAGAAACCTATAATAGTAAAGGCGCAGGATGTTGAATTCAACAGGAAAATACTCGAATATGGGAGATTTGATGTTCTTTTTTCTCCTGAATCTTTGCAGGGAAAAAGGTCGCTTCGAAGCATTGACTCTGGATTGGATTATGTCATGGCTAAAGCTGCTTCAAAGAATAAAATATCTATTGGTATAGACTTTGCTACTCTCCAGAATGTAGATAAAAAGGAAAAAGCTTTTATTTTGACAAAGATAAAGCAGAACATAGAGATATGCAGAAAGGCAGGAGCAAAGATTAAAGCTATTGGTTATTCTGATAAGAGAGATGTTTTTGCCCTTTTGTTATCACTTGGCGCTTCTACACAGCAAGCCAAGGAAGCAGTTGAATAAGCTTTTAAATCCATAATCTATCATATTAACATGTCAAAAGAAGTAGCTGTAAAAAAAGAAAATGATACCGAAAAGAATGAATCTATAAATAGTATAATAGACAAGTTATCTCCTATAGAAAGGAAAGTAGTTTCCCATTTGAACCTTAGTTTCAAGAAGATAGTTGAAAAATCAGGACTTGAAGAATCTGGTGTAATAATGGCTTTAAAATATCTCGAGGCAAAAGAGGTATTGAAAATAGAAACAGACGTAAAAACAATGATAGATCTGGGCACAAACGGAATATATTATAAGAAAAAAGGTCTTCCTGAAAGACAATTACTCATTCTATTGGAAACAAATAATTATATTCCTCTAGGTGAAGCTGCAAAATTATCCAAATTAAGTGATAATGAGTTTAAAGCAGCTCTGGGAGTTTTGAAGAAAAAAGCGCTCATCGGATTAACTAATGGGAAAATATCTCTGAACGCCAAGAAAGAAGAATTGGTTAAAAAATCACTTGAAGAGCAATTCCTGGATGTTCTTCCTTTGGAAAAAGGAAAGCTGGAGTCGGAGCAGGCATATGCATTTGAGCAGTTGAAAGACAGAAAAGATATTGTTGAATTAAAAGAAGAAAAATTGATACGTGTCCAATTAACAGAGTTAGGAAAACAAATAGCGGGAAAGGAAATAACAACTGATTTATTGGAAGAAGTAACTCCTGAAATAATTGCTTCTGGAAAAGGAAAGAAATTCAGGCATTATGATGTAACTACCAGCGTTCCGGAGATTTATGGCGGGAAAAAGCATTTTGTCAACCAAAGCATTGAATATGCAAAAAAGATATGGACTGATTTAGGATTTAAGGAGATGACTGGAACAATAGCAGATACTTCCTTTTGGAATTTCGATGCTCTTTTTACAGCACAGGACCATCCTGTAAGAGAAATTCATGACACTTTCTTTCTAAAAGATATTAATGGAAAGCTATCAGATAAAAAGATAGTTGAAAATGTGAAAAAAGCGCATGAATCGGGCGTTTCAGGAAGCAAAGGCTGGCAATATTCATGGAAAGAAGGAGAGGCATTGAAGCCATTATTGAGAACACATACTACTCCTCTATCTGCGCATACATTAGCAAGGTTGAAGGATAAAGATATTCCGGGAAAGTTCTTCGCAGTTGGAAGATGCTTTAGAAATGAGACTGTTGATTGGAGCCACGGGTTTGAATTCAACCAGACGGAAGGCATTGTCGTGGATGAGAAAGCAAATTTCCGCCACTTGTTGGGATATTTGAAAGAATTCTTTACAAAGATGGGATATGATGAAGTGAAGTTCTACCCTTCCTACTTTCCATATACTGAGCCAAGCGTGGAAATCTACGGCTATAATAAAGAAAAAAAGGTTTGGATTGAGATAGGCGGAGCTGGAATTTTCCGTCCTGAAGTTGTTGTTCCTCTTCTCGGAAAATATGTTCCTGTTCTTGCCTGGGGGCCGGGATTTGACAGAGTTATAATGGATTATTACAAAATCAAGGATTTAAGAGAATTATACGGCAATGATATTTGCGCTCTTCGTGAGAAAAAGGCCTGGATAAGGTAACATGGCAGAAATAAAAACAACAAGATTGATTTTGAGATCACTGAGAAAGACTGATGCAATTAACATAGTTAAAAATCTAAATAATCTCAATGTGTCAAAATGGTTATTAGTTGTTCCATATCCATATAGGATGAAAGACGTATTATGGTGGATAAATAAAAACTTAAAATCTTCAAAAAAAATAAAAGATAGTTACGAGTTTGGTATTATCCTGAACTCTACAAAAGAATGTATTGGAGAGATAGGGATAAGTCATATAAGTCAATTTCAGGGTACAGCGATTATCAGCTATTGGATTGGCCAGAAGTATTGGAGACAGGGATATGGCTCAGAAGTACTTAAAGCAATAATTGGTTTTGCGTTTACGAAACTAAAATTGAGAAGACTTGAAGCAAGAGTTTTTGAAGGCAATCCCTCGTCAGGAAAGTTGCTTAGAAAGTTTAAATTTAAGCTAGAAGGAGTTACAAGAGAGAGTGCCAGAAGCAAGGCCAATAGAAAAATTTACAATGAACAGATATATGGTTTACTTAAAGAGGGGCACAAAAAATGGCAAGCATAAAATTCCAAAGAAAAGAATTTGAGAAGCACATCAAGCTGAACAAGGAGATGGAAGAGAAGATAAGCATGTTTGGAACTCATCTTGAATCTATCAGTAATGATGAAATAGAATTGGAGATATTGCCTAACAGGCCTGATTTGTTTTCCTTCCAAGGTTATGTTAGGGCGTTTAGGGCATTTCTCGGCAAGGAAACAGGATTGAAGAAATATAAGATAAATTCTCCTGAAAAGAACTTCAAAGTCAAAATAGATTCAAGCGTTAAAAACATAAGGCCGTATACTACATGTGCAATAGTTAAAAACCTAAATTTTAATGATGAAAAGATAAAAGAAATCATAGATATACAGGAAAAACTTCATTCAACTCTTGGAAGAAACAGAAAGAAGCTTGCAATTGGAGTTTATCCGCTTGAAAAGATATCTCTTCCTATAAAGTATGAAGCTCGGAAACCTCAAGAAATTAGGTTTATCCCTTTGGAAATGACTGAAGAGATGAATGGATTGCAGATACTGCAGAGACACCCTACTGGAAGAGAATATGCTAAATTATTGGAAGGATATGACAAATTTCCTGTTTTTGTTGATGCGAAAGGTGAGATATTATCCATGCCTCCTATAATCAATAGCCACGAAACTGGAAAAATAACTCTTCAAACTAAGGAAGTTTTCATTGAATGCTCCGGGTTTGACTTTAATATCCTAAAAAAGACATTAAACATTATTGTTATTGCATTGGCTGATATGGGTGGGAAGGTTTATGCAATGGATTTAGATTATGGAAAGAAAGAACAAACACCCGACTTAAGTCCAGAGACTATGAAAATAAATATAGAGAATGTAAATAAGCTTCTTGGTTTGTCTTTGAAGGAAAAAGACCTTGAAAAGCTCCTTCCTCGAATGGGATATGATTATGTTAATGGAAAAGTAAAGGTTCCTGCCTGGAGAACAGACATACTTCATGAAGTTGATATAATTGAAGATATTGCAATTGCTTATGGGTATGATAAGATTGTCCCCGAAATACAAAATGTTTCAACTGTTGGAAATGAATCAATTGAAAGCAAGATGAGGTCTAAGCTGTCTGAGATACTTGTAGGTCTTGGCTTATTGGAATTGTCTTCATATCATTTGATAAAGGGATCTGAAGCAAAAACATCAAAAGTAAGAGAAGAAAATAGGATAGAAGTCATGGATTCTAAGACAGAGTATAAAATATTGAGAAATAACCTGTTAGTTCCTGCGTTGAGAGCTTTTTCAGAGAATAAAGATAACGAATATCCCCAAAATGTTTTCGAAATAGGAACAGTTTTTTCTAAGGGAAATAGTGAATCCGGTGTTCTTGAAAGAACTAATTTATTGATAGCATATTCCCCTAGTAATTTTACTCGATTAAAACAAACATTGGATTATCTGTTCAAAACTCTCGATATTGTGTATAGTCTAAAAGAATCGAAGAAAGAAGAACTAATAGAAGGGAGGAATGGTGCAATAATTCTTGGTGGGAAAGAAATAGGGTATGTTGGGGAAGTTTCTCCCGAAACACTTAATGCATGGAATATAAAAATGCCTATTTCTGTTCTTGAAATTTCTTTGGAAGATATTTTTAATAAATTCAGATAAAAGAAACTAATTTTCTTTCAGGAATGTACTCGCACATGTACATTGCAGGACCATTTGGCAAAAATAAATGTATATCTGTATTTGGCTCAACTATTGCTGCACCAACTCCCGGTGTTAGAATAGAATAAGCCGATCTATTTGTTCTAGCATGGAATACTCCCTCAATGGCGCGTATCATTTCACGAAATTCGCCAGGGTTGAAAATACATTCTCTGCCAACTAAAACACCCAAAGTTAGCTTTGTATCTGACCCAGAACTTAACCCCCCGCTTGCACATGCACCATTTGCTTGAGGGTAAAACTTGAGCGTGCCTAGTTCCAACCCACCCCCAAGATAGCGCCCCAATTCCGGATTTTTAGCTCTAATTTCATCAAATCTTTTGAATACATTTTCCATGTAAATAGTTCTTAACTGATCATCTGTGTACATCAACTGCTGTTCGTTCATCCAAATCATCAAAATCAGATATTTATAAGGATTTATGTATTGAATTATAATGTATTGAGTTGGGTATGACCATATCATCCAAAATAGGACTTTTCTTTTTTAATGTCGTTTGAAATTGGCTTTTTTATGCTTGCAATTATTCTTCTGAATTCCGGCTTGAGAGCATTCCAGACGGCAAAAATTCTTTTTATAAGCTCTGCCTCATTTTTTTCCGAATAATCTATTTCATTTGCCAGTGCATCCAGGCTTAAAGTAGCAAATGAGTCATATATCCTGTCAATATCTTTTTTATCATCAATCTGCATTGCTCTAACATACATCATATACATTCTAGGAGCATTCATAGGATTCAAAAGCATTTCAAGGAAGTTCATAGAATTGATTACTTTTTCCATCATTATTTTTCTTATTGCTCTAACAAGGGTCTCACTTTCATGCTCTAATTTCTCTATTTCGAATTCTTCGTTCAATTTGTTGAATTCCGGCAACTTATACTTCTTCGCCAAAGCCGAATATTCTTTTTTTGTTTCCTTTAAGTTCATTTTTATATCTGTTAAAGTGGTTTTATATAGTTAATGAAAGCCTCCGCCGGGGGTTGAACCCGGGACCTTTTCCTTACCAAGGAAACGCTCTACCACTGAGCCACGGAGGCATAAACTAATTTGACCTTGTGCGTATAAAAAGATAACTATCTTTTGGCTTATCTAGTTTATTTGGTAATGTTTGTAGAATTGCTTAAATTGATTTTTTCTGTTGTTTGCGGGAGCCATTCAGACTTTATTACGTATCCAGAAAGGTCCTTAAGATTGTCGAATAGGCTTCCAAACCATGAATAGTAAAGCCCTGCAAATTTTTTGAAATCTGTATCTTTGTTAATTCTTAAGTTCTGATTGCTTATTATAAAGAGGGCGCCAATAAGAAGAAAAATCATAATGAAAAGAATAGTTCTCATTTTGCTGATACATTTGTCGTTGCATTCCCGGGATTGGCAGTATTTATTGGAGTAGCGGAGATGTTTGTATTAACATTCCAATCCTGTTTTATTGCATAGGTTGTTACTGCTTTCGTATTGCTCAAAAGACTCCCCAGCCAGGAGAAATAGACTTTTCCTGCTTTGGTCATTCCGTCAAAAGTCGATAAGTCTAAGTCGTGAGTTTTGTAAACATTCCAGAATGTTAGACCTAAGAAAAGAAGCAGGAATAAGATTACCATAAATCCGAGCTTATGCCTTATTTCTTTGAATTTTAACATTAAAAAGATTACAATAACTGCAATTGCGATCAAAATTATGTTCATTTTGCCCCTTTCTCCTCTCTATGTTGTATGCATGTGAGATATAAAAATCTTTCTCAAGCATAGTAGCTATACAAATGAATAACTTTAAAAGAAACTGCATTTATTGATAGTTGAAGCCTCGTGGTGTAGTGGTCTAGCATCATGCCCTCTGGCGGCATGGACCTCGGTTCGAATCCGAGCGAGGCTATGACATGAATCGAATATGAAAAGGCTGTTCAAGTATAAGTATCCGAAACTGACCTTGCTGGTATTGCTAGTTGTAGTTGCTTATTTTATTTTTACAAATTCATCAATTCAAATATTAATTCAGCAGGGAATTAATCAGTATATCTGGGCTTTTATCGGGGGGTTGTTGTTTTCATTTGGATTTACAACTCCTTTTGCAATAGGGATATTTCTCAATTTACATCAAGTTAACCCATTTCTTGTAGCAGCCATTGGAGGACTGGGGGCGATGTTATCTGATAATGTAATATTTGCATTGATTAGATTTTCTTTTATGGATGAGTTTCAGAGGCTGGAAAGAACGCATCCCGCAAAGCTGCTGGAAAAAGAGATAAAAGTACATTTTCATAAGAAAGTAAGAAATTATCTGCTGTTTGTTTTTGCGGGAATTGTCATTGCTTCTCCGCTTCCCGATGAGCTTGGTGTTATGATGCTTGCGGGATTAACAAGCATAAAACAAAAGATATTTTCCGTAATCAGCTTCTTGTTTAATTCATTTGGGATACTGGTTATGCTATTGATTGGCAGAGTTATGTAAAAAGTCTATATTTTTTAGAAGCAAAAGATTTATATTCTTAATAGTACTTCGGATTTGATGGATGAAGGTTCAGAGGCTGTTGAGGGAAGGGAAGTTGGGGCGATATTCGACTATTTTTCTAAGGTTGGAGTTGCTGCATTAAACTTAACAGGGAGTTTGAAAGTCGGGGATAAGATTAGAATTAAGGGGACTACAACTGATTTTGAGCAGACGGTTGACAGTATTCAGATGCATAAAAAGCCAATGCAGGAAGCGAAGGCAGGCGACGAGATTGGGATTAAAGTGAACGATAAAGTAAGAAGGCACGACAAGGTTTATGTTGTTTAAGTTTTCATTTGATATCGTTATATGAAGAATATACAAATTTATTAATGTTGTGTCAGTGAGTTTGTTATTTATCTTTTCATGGAGTTTATTTGACTATTAATTAGATAGTAGTAGTTTCTAAAAGCATAAAGGTTAAAAACCCTTAAAATTTTTAAGAGTATGCAAGTAAACGATTTAATTTTCAAAGAACTGATTAAAAGAGGCTACTCTTTGGAAGGGAAGACCAGGGTGTGGAACATAGCAGATTCTAAATTATGGTATTTAAGCCCGGAGCAGGCACAGGGTTTTCTTGACTTGGAAAAGTCAGAATCATACCAGGAAGAAATTATTGCCAAGGAAATTAATTTAATAAAGGCAAATATTAATGATATTTTGAAGAAAGTTGGAAATAAGCCGATAAATATCATAGATTTAGGATGCGGGGATGGAAAGAAAGCGGAAATATTCATAAGATATCTGAAGGGAAAGGTAAAATTGAGGTATTGCCCTATTGACATTTCAGGATATATGGTAGAAAAGGCTATGAATAGAATGAAGCAATTGAATATTGGAGAAGTTGTTGAACTGCAATGGAACATTTCTGATTTTGAAAATTTGGAAAATGTGGCTAACTTGCTCAGGGGAAGTCAATATAAGGATAATGTTTTCCTTCTGTTGGGGAACACACTAGGCAACTTTGAAATTAATGAATTATTGTATGAGATAAGAAGCTCAATGAGCAAGGGAGATTTTCTTATCATAGGAAATGGATTAGACAATAGGCAAGAAAAGGATATAATTGCCTCCTATAACACAAAAGAAGTGGATGACTGGCTTTTCATGATATTATCGCAAGTTGGATTTGACAGAAGGGACCTTGAATTCAATGTAAGATTCAGAAGGTCAAGGGTAGAATTATATTATACTTTGTTAAGGGATAAAAAGATTACATTCCAGGACAAGAGCATATACTTTTCAACAGGAGATCAGATACTTGTCAGTGTTTCATACAAATATGGAAGGGAATTGTTCAAGAATTTCATGAAGCTTTACTTTTCTGATATGAAATTGTTTCCCTCTCCTGATGGGGCTTATGCCTTAGCTCTTTGCAGAGCTTGATTTGCTATATAGTTACTAACAGATGTGATTTTTATTCTTCATTAATACCCCCGCAGCTTGTTTCATGGATAAAGCAAGGCAGGAATACAACATAAAAGTGAAATAGTTTAACAAAAATAATCATCTAATGTTCAATAAAGATAAGTAGTTTTGAGATAATGATTTTGTTTGATGCTTAATAGTTTGCTATTGGGTAGTTTACTCGATGAATAATAAATTTATTATCAGAATAATTAATTGGCATTTTCTTTGATTAGTTAATTGCTTTATTTTCATGGCTAAGACAAACTTTTAAATATTGTTCTATTCAGTTTTATATAGAGATCCCGTAGCTCAGCTGGTTAGAGCACCGCTCTTATAGGATAATTGCCCGTTAGGGCAATAATTCGCATAGAGAATAAAAATGTCTAAGTGAGGCGGGGGTCCTGGGTTCGAATCCCAGCGGGATCATGTATACTTCTTGTCCAAATTGAGGTTCAGTTGTTGATATTGGCTTAAAATTGTACAAAATTTTGTACAATTATTTGTACAAAAAAATGTACATTTAAATGTACATTTTTATTCACTCGTGAATTTATATACAAAAAACACCATAAGACAAAATGAGAATAGACCCATACAACAACAAAGAGAAGTATTTGGCTTGGAGAGAGAAATCCAAACAAGGTATAGAAGGGGTTAGCAAAGCCAATATTGAGATCTTATGGCGGTATCTTAATGATATGGAAATAGGAATAAACGTCACTAAAGGCACTAGAAAGGGTGCTAGAAGCTTTGTTAGCCTAATTTCTTCTAAAGATAGGATAATTTCCATTATGAAAAGGATAAAAGAGATTTATAGCATAGATAAGATAACTGACATTAATGAAGAACAAATTCATCTTTTGTTTGCTAATATGGAAAATGGCAAGCTTACAAAGCCTAATGGAGAGAAATATATATGCGTTCGTGACTTTGTTAAGATGTTCAAGGCTTTTTGGCATTGGTATCAAAGAATAAGCAAAAAGAAAAGTATTGAAATCCCAGATATAACCATAGATCTAGATACTAAGGAAGAAAAGCCTGATTGGGTATATCTAACAGAAGAGCAAGTAAAAAAATTAGCAGATAATGCAAGATATGACTATAAGGTATTGATTTGGTTTTTGTTTGATACGGGAATAAGGGCTCCTACTGAGTTAGTCAATATAAGATTTTCTGATTTTTTTAATGACTTCAAAGAATTGAATATAAGAGAAGAAACAGTCAAAGGAGGATCATTTGGAAGAAGAATTAAGCTATTGCTTTGCCCATCTATAATAAAAGAATATGTGAAAGCGAAGAATCTAAAAGATAATGATCAATTATTTGATATAAATTCTGCTTCTGCTAACAAGTATCTTAAGAGATTAGCTAAAAGATTACTGGGAGAAGAGAAAAGCCAAGCAGGGCAGAAATACTCTGATTTAACAATGTATGATTTTAGACATAACTCTTGCTGTTATTGGTTGCCTAGATATAAATCAGAATCAGCATTAAAATATAGATTTGGTTGGAGAGATTCAGATAAAATTCACTATTATTCTGAATTGTTAGGAATGCGGGATACTATTTCAGAAGAAGATATTTTAATTGATGTTACTAAAACAGAAATTGAGAAAAGATTAACAAAATCAGAAAAAGAAAATGAATTACTAAAGGATGAAATGAACGAAACTAAAAAACAGATAAAAACAATTTATGAGCTAGTTGAACAATTAGAGATATTGCTTAAAAAATATGGAATAACGCAGATAGGTAAAGATTTGAGCGAACTATCATTTATCATTAATAAACAAAGCAAATCGAAAGAAGGTTTCGTAGCGGAAAGGCTTTAGCCTAGCTAGAAACCTTCAGGATTTTTTATGAAAGAAGATAAATTATTCAAAAATAGGAGAGAAGGATTTTACGATGTTAGATATATCAAAAGTGATTGGCAGTTCGAACATTTACAAGATAGAGAATATAAGTATTTTTATGGGAAAAGTATAACGGGAAGAAGAGGATATTACCTATTAAAACCGGAACGTAATGAAGGATTACAACATTTCTTTCTTGTAATGGATATTGCTAGATATTTATCAAAGCATTTTAAGGTTTGGATATTCAAAACCACTCTTCCAGATGTTATTTTTCAATTTAGAAACAAGAAAATAGGGATTGAAGTAGAAATAGGAAAAGTTTTGAAGGATAAAGTCAAATTTTTGAACAAAGTTAAGATATGTAATGACCATTTCGGAGAAGATTGGTTCTTTGTTGTGACAAATCGCAACTTATTAAAGAAATACAGGAAGTTTGGTAAGACCTATACTAGAAAGACCGTATTAAAAAAATTAAGGTGGTATGTAAGAAATAAGCCTGAAAAGTTACAGATCATCATTCCTAAGAAGAAGGTCCATCATAGCTATTATTACCCGTTTTAGGTCTTTTTACCCCTCCGTAAATATAGAGTGTTTCTTTAGAAAATACTTTTAATATTTTTGATAATGCTTTGAAAAATGATTAAACTCAGGAAAAAGTAAGTGATTGTTTTTGGTAAAGGTTTAAAAATTGTGAAGTTCAGAAGAAAATATAAAGAAATGATGAAAAAAGTAAATATGAAAAAAGAAATCGAGGTAAAAATACCAAAGATAGTATGCACAAATTGTGGTAAATCTAATTCTAAGTGGAGAAAGTTTTGTCAGCATTGCAAAAAGGGATTAGTTTAATTAAATCTGGGAAAGATTTTCAAGACTCTTTGAGCTGTTTATTTATGGCTGTTCCGCCTTATGCCTTTTACCATTCTCACTATCTCTGGTTTCAAGGCGAAACCAAGGGATATGCCTAGAGCGATTGCAACAGTTAATCCAATAGTATAAAGAAGGACTCTGAATAATTCTTCAAACGGGGTCAATTTAATATTAATAACTTCTAGTGCAGAAAGAATTGTAGCTGAGATAAATATTATCTCGAATATCCTTGCCAACAGTAGACTAGTCCTAAAATTTTGGTCTTTTATTTTTCGAGAGATTACACTCGTAATTAAAAGTCCAATTAAGATAACGCCAAATGCTATCGCAATCTTAGGTACAAAGTTGATAATCTTTGAAGTGATTTGTGCTAAAATATCTATGTTCAAAACAGAGAGTGCAATTAAAATAAAAATTATTAAGACAAACCAATATATTATTGCAGAAAGTAACATTGTGCCCGAAACCGTCTGCTTATAATTCTCTGGTGAAGTTCTTCTGATCCAGGGATATATAATCTTTTTTGCAAGTTTGTTAAATAAAAATTTTAGCCCAAATGCGAGGAGTACTCCAATTATGATAATGAATGCAACCTTTAACCAATCATTGAATATTGTATCTCCTAAAATACTTGCTATAGGATTCATCTTTTTTATAACCTTATCTTTTTTAGTTTAGCAGCGTTTTTATTTGTTTCTATCTTGAATATAACATTTCTTGGCTCTTCAAATTCATTTCTATTAGTAATTAGATAATGTCTCGCTATGTGCCTCAGGATAGCGCCGTGAGTGAATATAATTGCCTTGCGTGGATGATATTTATCATAAAATTTCTTAGTTCTTTTGGCAACAGAGGACTCGGTCTCATAAGTATGATGCGGCAAAGTTTCTTTGAAATTTCTCTCACGAAGCAAAGGTGTAATAATCGGTTTTATGCCATTTTTCTTTGCAATTGAAACTGCGAGTTTGCTAGTTCTTTTTAAATCACTAGAAAAAATTTGTCCTTGATAATCTTTAAAATAATTACTTATTTTGGCAAATTGCTTATTTCCTTCGGAGGTATATTGGGAATGTTCCCAGCCAGTTAGCCTGTTTTCCCTGTTATTTTTTGTTTCTGGATGTCTTACTAAATAAATAACTTTTCTGTTCTCCAAAACTTTTTTATATGTTCTTTCTACCTCAGTTAACATTTTATTAGAATCGAATTTATCTTTTACATATTTTCTTCCTGCTTTTCCTATTTTGTCCCTAAACTCTTTGCTTTTGAGCAATCTAACGATTATCTTTGCCAGCCTCTTCTTATTTTTTGGAGGAACCAAAAAACCAGTTTTTCCGTTGATGACTATTTCCTTTGTTGCACCACTTTTTGCACCTATAACTGGCAGTTGCATAAGTGAGGCCTCTAAAAATACTAAGCCAAAAGCTTCTTCTGTCGAGGGGGTGCACATTATGTTTGCCGTTTTGTAAAGCAAAGGCATATTTTCGTATCCTACTTTTTTAGTTATAGGAATCACGTTCTCAATCAACCCGTCTTTCTTTAACTTTTCTCTTAACGAATAAAGTGTTTTTTTGATAGCATCATTCTTTCTTTTCATTCCCACTTTGACAGGGAAAATAACAACAAAGTCATCACCAAAATCTTTCTTAATTAATTTTGTGGAATTCAAGAGCGTAATGAAGTTTTTCTGCTCTCCAAATTCTCCTGTAGTAGTCCTGATAGCCCTCGAGGGGAATATGATTACTTTCTTATTTAATGGTATTCTAAAGAACTTTTTTGCCTGCAAAGAACTATATTTTCCTGAATTAAAAACTTTAGAATCTGAAGAATTATATATTACCTCGAGAATATTTTTATTAAAACCGAGGTTAATTAGTCTCTTTTTTACAAATTTACTTACTGCGATTATTCTATCGAATTTTTCATATTTTAATTCTTTGTTTAAATATTTAAACCTCGCATCATGGCAATGGTCTACTAAAGGTAAATCTTTGCTTTTTACAGCATTTACTATTGCCTTTGTGAAGCTTGTCTCCAAGCAAACTAAATTATGACTGTGCACAAGGTCTATATCTTCTTTTTTCAATATCTCTAAAACTTTTTTATATATCTTTCCATAATCTTCTTTTTTTCTTCCGTAAGGATACATCTCTTTCATCCTATATATCTTAAACTTCTCTTTTTTCTCTGTAGGATAATGTCCCAGGCATGTCAGTATGGTAATCTTGTGCTCTTTTGACAGATTCTTTGCTAAATTATATGTATAGGATTCTACTCCCCCATTACTCGGAGGAAATAACCAAGTTATAATTAGTATATTCATTTTTATTCAAGATATATGAAAAGCTCTGGTAGGGTTTTAATTATCTTACTCTCATTTTTCAATTTTTGTGGTGATTTTTCGAAACAAAAAGATTTGTCAACCGAGCGGGCCAAATCCTCAAATCCCTGCATGTTAGCTACAAGTATAACCTCACTTAATCTCACATTCGTCTTTTTTGCTTGTTGTTTTGCATCAAGTGCGATATGTTCTGGATTCAAATCTATTTTTATAATTTTATCAAATTTGCTCCTATATTCAGGCCTTACATCTTTAGTTGTAAATAAAAATAATCTTAATCTTTTTCTCCTCAGTATATCTATCATCTTTAAAGAAGTCTCGGAAAGTCTATCATACTGAAATAGGGTTTTATCTGAGAAAATTATTAATTTATGCTTTGAGCATAAAAGTCCTGATTTTTTCAGTATGGTTTCCAATACTTGCTCAGACATTTCCGCCTTTTCCTCCATTGTCCTGCCCTTATGAACAACTTCCCCAACATCTACCTCGGAAATTCTTTGCCCATGTTCTATGGCATCCAATAGGATAGAGATATCAATGCCCCACCTAGGCTCTATCTTCAGCTTTTCTAAAAAATCCTTTTTCCCAGCAAACTGCCCACTAATGGGTTGTTTAAATTTAGATGAGGGATATAAAATTTTCATTATTGGTTTTATAGCCACCTCAGTGACCCTCCCTCTTTTTAATGAGAAAGATGCTTTTGTGAAATCTGCTTTATTTTTTAATATTGGTAAGAAGAGAGATTTAATTTTTTCAGGAGTTACATTCTTCCAATCTGCATCTATAAAGACGATTATATCTCCTTTAGCGGCAGATATTCCCGTTCTTAATGCTTCTCCCTTTCCGAGATTTGAGTGGTGCCTGATTACATTAACTTCTAATTTCTCGGCTATTTCGGGCGTTTTATCTACTGAACCATCATCAACTAAGATTATTTCGGAAAGTCCCTTGACTTTTCTTGCTTCACCAATAACTCGCGCTACAGTTTTCTCTTCATTAAACGCTGGAATGACTAAGGACACTTTACTTTCTTTTTTCAAAAATAAATTTTCTACATCAACTAAAGCATCTTTTAGCCTCTCTATTATTCTTTTGAAAGGCATAACTTATCTGAGTTCTTAGGTTATTTAAATTTTTAGTTGGTCAAACAATCTTATACCCAACCTATCACATATTCTTGCGATATCTTTTGATTAATTATATAAAGCTTCTCTGTGTTAAAGCTGAAATGGAAAAAAGAGGATTAACTGAAAAAGAAGCAGAGAAAAGACTTGAACAATATGGGTTGAACGAGATCAGGGAAAACTTAGTAATATCTCCAATAAAAATACTGTTTAGACAAATAAAGAAGAATTATATCATTTATCTGCTTATTATTGCGGCAGCATTATCTTTTATTGTTGGGAAATCAATAACTGCTTACGTCATATTAGCAGTTATTCTTGTTCTTATTTTTACAGGATTTATCCAAGAATACAAAGCCGAAAAAGCAATTAAGTCTCTAAAGAATATGCTTGTGCCTATTTCGATTGTGATAAGAGATGGAAAAGAAAAAGAAATTCTTTCCAAGAATATAGTTCCCGGAGATATTATTTTATTAAGAAACGGTGAAAAAGTTCCTGCTGATTGCATAGTTATTGAAGAAAAAGAACTTTTAGTTAATGAGTCTATACTTACGGGGGAATCAAAGGAAGTAGAAAAAATAGCTACGAAGAGTGAAAAAGACTATTCTGAAAAAAATACTCTTTTCATGGGGACATTTGTAGTAAATGGAAAAAATGAATACAAAATTTGGAAGCATTGCAAGTATGATTTCAACTGCTGAAAAAGAACTTCCACTTCAAAACAAAGTTAATAAAATTTCCAAATATATGGCTATCGTAGCTATTGTCTTTTCCGTACTTACAGGATTATTTATGATTTTCATAAGCCCTCCGTCTGAAAATCTCTTTATTGATGCTTTAATATTGATGATTGCACTAGCCGTTTCTGCTTTCCCAGAAGGATTTCCAGTAGTCTTGATTACTGCCCTTGCTAAAGGAGTATATAGCATGGCTCAGAAAAATGCAATTGTGAATAGAATGTCAATAATTGAGACTCTTGGAGAAACAACAGTTATATGTTCGGATAAAACGGGAACAATAACTAAGGGAGAGATGACTGTAAGCAAAGTTTTCGCAGACAATCATTTAATAAATATAACTGGGACAGGTTTTGAAGGAAAAGGAGATTTCTTAATAGGTAATAAGCAGATAAATGTTCAAAAAGATAATGTTTTATCTCTTTTAATAAAAAGCTCAATTATTTGCAATGATGCAAGGATAGAAAGGACTGGAGAAGATAATCTTTACAACATAAACGGAACTCCTACAGAAGCATCCTTATTAATAATGGCTGCAAAAGCAAATATACACAGAGAGGATTTAAACTTTAAAATAATAGAAGAAATGCCTTTTGACTCTAAAAGGAAGATGATGTCTGTTTTATGCGAGCTTAACAAAGAAAAATATGTGTTTTCTAAGGGAGCTCCAGAGATATTATTAACAAAGTGTAAAAAGATACAAAAAGAAGGAGGAGAGTTTACATTGACTGGAAAAGGAAGAGAAAATATTCTCAATATAAGTAATGACCTTGCTTCTGACTCATTAAGAACACTGGCAATTGCATATAAAAAAGTAAGCTCATTTAACAAAGACCATTTTGAAGAGGACCTAATCTTTTTAGGTCTAGTTGGAATGGAAGATCCTCCAAGAGAGGAAGTCAAGGAGTCTATATCTTTATGCATACGTGCTGGAATAAGTGTAAAGATGATTACTGGAGATAATAAGGAAACCGCTTTGGCCATCTCTAAAAAGATAGGATTACGTGGTAGAGTAATAGAAGGAAAAGATTTGGATAAAATGACTGAAATTGAACTTTCAAAGATAGTTAATGAGATAGTTGTTTTTGCAAGAGTAAGACCCGAACATAAATTAATGATTGTTAAAGCATTAAAATTAAATGGGGAAATTGTTACAATGACTGGAGATGGGGTTAATGACGCTCCAGCTCTTAAAGAAGCCCACATTGGAGTGGCAATGGGTAAAAACGGAACAGATGTCTCAAGAGAAGTCGCAGATTTAACATTAAAAGATGATAATTTTGCAACTATAGTCATGGCAATAAGAGAAGGAAGAACTATATTCAAGAACATTAGAAAATTTATTAGTTATCAATTATCATGCAATTACGCCGAGCTTATGATATTGTTTTTTGGAGTGTTGCTTGCCCCATTCCTTGGTTGGCAGATTCCATTACTTCTCGCACTTCAAATATTATTCATGAATCTTGTTACAGATGACCTCCCTGCGATAACCCTTGCACTAACTCCTTCTTCTTTAGATATTATGGAAGAAAAACCAAGAAAGAAAAAAGAAATATTGAACAAATCACTTATAATTTGGCTAGGAATTGCAGGAATATCTATGGCGATACTGACCTTAGTTGTTTTCTTTGTAAGTTTTAATGTCCTTCATCAAACTACTGAGTTTGCAAGAACAACAGCCTTACTATCATTGATTTGTTTAGAAATAGCTAATGCGTATAGCTTTATGTCTTTTAGGCACAAAGTGTCATTTGAATCATTAAAAGTAAATAAATACTTACTTTATGCCTCAATAGTCTCTATCCTAGCAACAATAGCTATCATTTATACTCCTTTAAACAAAGCGTTTGGAACCGTTCCAATAGGAGTGGCTGGCTGGCTGTTTGGAATAGTCTCTGCAATTATTATAGTTATTATATTTAATATCTTAAAAAAATTAAACGAAAAGAAGAATTTTTTCAAACTGGAACATTTCTGATAAACAATTTTGATGGCTGTCGGTGTGGACCTAGTATCAATTATATCCAAAAAATATAAATACTAGCGATGCTAAAGTAATATACAAGTGAAAAAATATCAAATTGACTGATACTCGAAGTAGACAGAATGTATGGCTGACCAGCGGGATCATGTTTTATGTTTTTAAAGATGAAATTAGTTTACTTATCTCTTGGAGGAAACATTCTTTGAAGATGCAAAAAGGCTTCTCTTGCTTCCCCTTCAAGATCATCCTCTGGCTTAATTATTCTAAAATGTCCTGTTTCATCGCCAGTGCCTAGAGTTAGGATAGGAACAACATATTCTTTTTCTAAAATCTCATAATTATTTTTTATCATCTTTCTTATGAGTTCAGTTTGTATTTAAATATTTGTGCATCCACTTGTAATGGCTTTCTAAGCTGTTGAAGGTTGAGAAGATAAGTCCTCTGATTTGTTCAACGTTATTGTCCTTAGCAAGGTTATCATCCAGGGATTCTAAGAATTTATCTGGAGTATATCTTCCTCTTGTAAGGTTCAGTAAAAGGAGGGGGTGGAGAGCCAGATAACGAATTGTCTTTCTTGGGCTGAATTCTTTTAATAATGGAAAAAGATTTTTCTTGTCAACTGCTCCTAGAGCAGAAACAATAACTGGCTTGTCAATTCCTTCTTTTCTTATTTTTGAGATATAATTAGAGATATTCCTTGGATTGAAGTCAAGGTTGCATTCTAGATATGTTACAAACTGATGTTTTAATTTTAATGCCTCAAATGTTACTTTATCTGAAAGAAATGGGTGTCCGCTTGGATAAATTCCTGTTCCTATTTCTTTAAACAAGGAGGTGTATCCAAGTTTGTGCATTCTTTCAAATATATTAAATGAATTTGAATATGGACCTTTTGGAGATTTTTCATCTCCGCCTATGACAAATATATCTCTAACCTGCATTTCCGCTAATGAGTCTAATGTTTGCAATAATTGGTATTCATTGTTAAATAATCTCGCTGGAAGATGAGGAATAAAGTTGAGGTTGAATCTTCCGTGAACCATTGACAAAAAATCAAGGGTTTTTGATAAATTGTGGGTTGCTATTTGAATGCTGGTTCTTTCCGGAATGATGTTTAACTTTTGGATAACAGACTTAAAGGGAAGAATTTCTATTCGGGAAATTTTTACTAACTCTTGTAAATTCATCTTTTTAGCGGGATTTGTTTTTTAATAAATCTTGTTAAAGATAGATAAATTTGCTATCATAAAATGATAGCTTAGGTATTTATAGCAAGTTTCTAATTTAGTTTTATGATTATTGGTATGTGTGGAAGAGTTGGCGCTGGGAAAGAGACGCTTACCCAATTTTTGAGGGATAAGGGGTTTATCTATTTTGAAACTTTTAAATTAATAAATGAAGAGCTACAAAAAAAAGGAATGGAAATAACTAGAAAGAATCAGCAGGATTTGGCTGATAGGTTGAGGAAGGAGCAAGGGGTTGGTGTTTTGATGAAGATGTTTTTGAATAAGATGGAGCCTGGAAAAAACTATATCATAGATAGTTTAAGGAATACAGGGGAAGCCGTCTTTCTCAAAGAGGCGGTAAAGGATTTTGTTTTGATTGGAGTTGATGCTCCACAAAAAGCTAGATTTGAGAGGATTTTGAGAAGAAACAAATCATCTGACCCAAAAACATGGGAAGATTTTCTAAAAATGGATGAGAGGGATAATTTTGATGTAAATGACCCTATGGGTCAACAAACTGGGAAGCTTATTGAAATGGCTCATTTTGTAATTGTTAATGAGGGAGATTTAGCAGGGTCAGTGAAGCAGATAGAAGAGATATATAAGAATATTGGTGAAAAACTTGAAAACAAATAATTTATTAAACTCCTATTTTCTTTGCGATATATGTTAATTGGTGTTCTAGGAAGGCCCAACGCAGGCAAATCAACTTTCTTTAAGGCAGCAACGCTCATGGATGTTCTTATTGCGAGCTATCCCTTCGCGACAATAAAACCTAATCATGGGATGGGATATATCAAAATTCCTGACCTTGCGGCTGAATTTGGGAAGATAAGCAATCCGAGAGAGGGCTATGTTAGAAAAGCAGGGGATAAAATATGGAGATTTGTCCCCTTTGATTTAATGGACGTTGCTGGACTTGTTGAAGGTGCTTCAGAGGGAAAAGGATTGGGTAATGAATTCCTTGCTGATTTAAGCGCCGCAGATGCATTTATTCATATTGTTGACATGTCAGGAGAATTTGACGGGGTAGGAAAGCCAACAAAAGACTATTATCCTGGAAATGACATAAGAATAATTGAAAAGGAATTGGATTTATGGTATAGTGGGATTTTAAGAAAAGTTTGGAAGACTTTTGCAAGAACATTAGAAATGCAGCACTCTAATTTTGCTGAATCTGTTGCAAAGCAGTTTTCTGGATTGAAAGTAACTGTAGATGATGTTAAGCATTTAATGCTAAAAATGCAATTAAATTATGAAAAGCCTGCTTCCTGGACTGATGAACAAGTATTTAATTTCGCAAGAGAATTAAGAAGATATACAAAACCAATGGTAATTGCCGCAAATAAAGTTGATACTCCAAATGGACCTGCAAATTATGAAAAAGTAAAAAAAGAGTTTGATTATCCTATGGTTCCTTGCTTTGCTGACGGGGAATTAGCATTAAGGGAGGCAGACAAGGCAGGATTAATTGAATATGTTGCAGGAGAAAGCTTATTTATTGAGAAAAAAGAGCTTTCCGGAAAGCAAAAGCAGGCTCTTGATAGGATAAAAGAAGTCGTGAACGAGTTTGGGACTACTGGGGTGCAGCAAGTTTTGAATAAAACAGTCCTTGAAGTTCTAGGATACATCGCTATATTTCCAGCGGGAGATAAATTGGCTGATTCAAAAGGAAATATTCTTCCAGATTGTTATTTAATGAAGAAAGGCAGCACTGCCCTTGACTTTGCCTATAGATTACATTCTGATATTGGGAAGAATTTTGTGAAAGCAGTAGATGTAAGAACTAAAAAGGCGGTTGGGAAAGATTATAAATTAAACCATATGGATGGCTTTGAGATTATGACTAAATAGGAGCAGAAAAATGGAAAGCTTTAAGGAAATTGTTAATGATATGATGTCCCGTAGAGCGGTTTTTGGACATAAGTATGCAACAGACAAAGAATTTAGAAAAACTGTCGCCTTTTTTCTTAGAGATTTAAAATTATGCGCACATCATTATGCAATGAAGCTTGAAGGCTTACCAAAGCCCTACGATTTTGACTATTATGGAACTTACAATAGAGTAAAGAGAAGTTTGATTGAACTTCTCCAGGAGGAAGTAAAACAACATTACGAAGTTAGCAACAGGATATTTGATGTGACAAAGGACAGTGGAATAGGTTCTATGATATTGTTTGATTCAACTTTGTATTCAAGAAATGTTGATCAAAGTAAAAGTTAAGAAATACTTATATACTCTTTTTTCCTTGATTTTTTAATATGGCAAAAAAGAAAGTGAAAAAATTATATGTTAAAAGAATTAATAGGAGGGACATTGAAAGGAGATTGAATGTTAATAGTAGTAGGAAGAGCAAGCTGTTGAGATATATTATGTGGTCTTTGGTTATTATTGTTGTCTTGCTTTTGATATTCTTAATTTTGAAAAAAATGACTGGAAATGTATCATTGAATATTGAGCTCAATAGGGAGCCAGCAATTGTCAGGTGGTTCAAGGCATTTAAGAGTTAATTATAAGAAAAATGAAAGTCACAGTAAAAGTAAAATTCAATGCGTCAAAGGAATATTTTGAGAATTTTGGAGGGAATAAGTATCTTCTTTACCTTCCTTTTGAGCAAGATGATGATTCTGCAAATGTGATTATACATATGCTTTCCAGAAAAATTGGGACGCCGCCAGGCAGGATAGATTTTGCCGGTCAGGATATGAACAAGGATTCGGTCTTTGAAGTTTTATAAAAAGTATTTTAAATGCAGTTATTCTTATTGATTAATGAATAAAAGGATGGTGAACAAAAAAGGGATAAGCGCGATAATTACCACTATCTTAATTATACTTCTTGCCTTGGCTTTGATCATTTTAATATGGGCATTCTTCAAGTATAATATTTCTAAATCTGGAAGTCAGGTAGATGCTTCTGTATTTACAACAAGATTGACAGTTCCTGAAGAATCTGTAAAGGTAAATAGCACAGATATATCATTAGTTGTCAAGAGGCAGGAAGGGATTGGAACAATGAGCGCTTTTATTATTGTCTTAGAAGACATTAAGGGGAATAAAAAGGCATTTAGATATAACGAATCTCTGCAAGAATTGCAGACAATTGGAAAAACTATCTCTTATAGTTCTGGATTGATGAATTTAACAAAGGTTTGTGTTGTCCCTTTTGTTTTGAATAAAGAGGGGAGGGAATTGCAGGGAAAACAGGAAGATTGCTATACAATTTCCTCTTCTGGGCAGGGAATTATCGCACCACCTCCAGTCCCAACAATAAATCCTCCTGCCAATTTTAAAGCAAGCACTCTTTCCTATGATAGCATTAATTTGACCTGGAATGATGTTTCAAATGAAGAAGGATATGTTTTAGAGAATTCCGGCAATGTCAACGGTCCATATTCTTTGTTGATAGATCTTCCAAATAATATTGTTTCGTATGCACATTTTGGTTTGTTGCCCTTAACACAGCAATATTATCATATAAGAGCTAAGAATGCTTCAATCGGAGAATCTGTGAATGCAAGTGCCAATAATCAGACATTCCAATTTGTTGTTCCAGCAGGCGGATTGATAGCTTATTATAAAATGGAAGACAACACTCTAGATAGCTCGGGTAACAATTATCATGGAACATTTTATGGCGGGATGCCAATTTATTCTTCTGGTAGAAACGGTTATGGAAAAGCAATCGATTTTGATGGGCTGGATGATTACGCTATTACCAATTCAGATGATCTTTTAGATACCACCCAATCAGGGACTATTGCTGCCTGGATAAAGACAAATTCATCTACTTCCGGAATAATTATTGGATATGGAAATCAAATATTTAATTGGAGGGGCCATTATGCATGGTTTGTATCAAATGGGAATTTAACTATCGAATATCAAATAAATGGAGTAGGATGCTGGAGCCACTTTTTCACAGATGCTGAAGTTAATAATGGAAGTTGGCATTTTGTTGTTTTTATGGCTGATGGAATAAATAAGATAAGGGTATTTTTGGATAATGTGGAAAAAACAGTTACATTCAATAATTATCCATGCGGCTCAGGGGCACAAAGTGATTGGGCAGCGGATAGCTTTGGGGTAAATGGTGACCCAAGTCATATTTCAATAGGCGCATTGAAGAGAATCTTCCCTTATCCAGAGGTTGTTTTTAATGGAACAATAGACGAAGTAATGATATGGAATAGAAATCTTTCACAGCAGGAAATTAATGGTTTATATGCCTGCCAGTTAAATAATAATTGCGGATAATCCTTATGTCAAGATACTTGAATGCAGAGTAGTATCTTGAACATCCAAAAGACGAAGACCACATTGTCTTTTTGATTTTAATATGTTATGTTGCGAAGAAAATGACTGGGAATGTAAGTTTGGGCATAGAATTAAATAAGGAACCAAATATTATAAGATGGTTTAAATCATGTGGGAGATAACTAAAAGATGAAAGTAGTTGTAAAAGTCAAGTTCAATACATCAAAAGAATATTTTGAGAATTTTGGAGGTAATAAGTATCTTCTTTACCTTCCTTTTGAGCAAGATGATGATTCTGCAAATGTGATTATACATATGCTTTCCAGAAAAATAGGAGCCTCACCTGGCAAAATAGAATATGCTGGGCAAGATATGAACAAAGATTGGGTGTTTGAAGTTTTATAAAAAGTATTTTAAACCTATTTATTCTTTATTCTTAATGGCTAAAAGAGGTGTTGCTAGAAAAGGTTTGAGCGATATAATTACAGTTATCTTAATTATATTGATTGTATTGGCCGCAATTATATTGATATGGGCTTTTCTTAGAAATACATTATACAAGGCAGGAAGCCAGATAGATTCAAGTATATTTACAACTTCATTGACAATACCAAGAGAATCTGTTAGGTTAAATGAAACACAGGGAAATTTAACACTAGCTATAAAGAGAGAACAAGGAGCAGGAAATATGGCTGCCTTTGTTATAGTTCTAGAAGATATAAATGGGAAGAAAGTGCCATTTAGATATAACGAATCACTTAATGAATTGCAAACTACAATAAAGAATATAGATTATTCTAGTTCGGGTCTTGGATTGCTTAGAAGAGTAAGTGTTGTTCCATTTGTGTATAATAAAGATGGGCTTGAATTGCAAGGAAAGAATGAATATATTTATACAGTAAGAGGAGATGAGGGGACCATTAGTCCGCCCAGCCCACCTATTCCACCAAGTATAATTTGCACAGTTGATTCTAATTGCACGGATGGCAATCTCAACACGCAAGACAGTTGCATTAATCCAGGGTCAACAACTAGTTATTGTGAATATAAGAATTCATTTATTTCCTATTGGAATTTTGATGATAATGCATTTGATCAGGTTGGAAATAATGATGGGGCTTTACAGGGAGGGATAGGTTATGAAACTTGCCAGGTTGGTACTGGTTCAGCATTGAGATTTGATGGAATTAATGATTATGTTTCAATAATTGATAGCAATGAGTTTGATTTTGCTAAGAACAACTTTACAATTAGTTTTTGGGCTTACCCTACTAGTTTTTCAGGATATAATGGAATCATCTCTGGTTCAAGATATGGCAGCTGGGTTTGTGAAAATGGATGGTCTGTTTATACTCACGATACTGGACGAATAGATTTAAGCGTTGATTGTGCTGGTTCTGAATTGGCAACTTCTGGATTGGGGAAAATGACTATAAATGCCTGGAATCATGTTGTCATAACAAGGAAGGGCATAGGATTGACTGATTTTGATGTTTATGTCAATGCTGTGAATGGCGGCTCTCCTTCAAATGGAAATGTTAACATAAATACTGCGAGTGGCCAGGAATTTATTATCGGGAGATATTATGCGGCCCAGGTAAACGAAGAAGGTCATTATTTTGATGGAGTTATAGATGAGGTAAAGATATGGAGTAGGAGCTTGACTGTAGCTGAGATTTCTGGATTATATAATTTAGGAGATCATTGCGAAATATGAAGATGACCTTTAAAAAAGCTCATGGAAAGTTGAGGTTCATAAAATGAAATACGAAGATGCGCCAGATTTGAAAGAGAGAATGAATGAGATAATAACCATGCTAAATATGGGTCATATAGATATCAATAGAATAGAATGCATAAGGAGTTTTGGCTCTTCTACAAGAAGGACAATAGCAAGATGTCATACTCTTGGAAAGTTAATGCAGAAGGCAATGAAAACAAAGGCATTTTATGCCATTGAATTTCTTGAAAAATTTGATAGATTGGATAAGAATGAGCAGGACAAGGTTATAATTCATGAGTTAATGCATGTTCCAAGGACATTTGGCGGGGGATTTAGGCAGCATGACTTTGTGTGCGAGAAAAATATAGAAGTAATGTATGAAAAATTCGTTAATCTGAAGGAAAAGAAGGAAGCAAAGCAGGCAAATCTGGCTGATTTTGAGGATAGAATAGAGAAGAAAAAAAGTTATTTCTTCTGGAAATAATGTAGAACAACCCCCCAAACATCAACTTAGCAACTTTTAAATATCTCTTTTTGTACTGATTATCAATAAAAAAGAGTTGTTCCACATGGTTTATAAGAAGTATGTAAAAAAGAATGGTAAATTGATGGGTCCTTATTATTATGAGTCTTATAGAGATGCAGAGGGAAGGGTTCAGAAGAGATATCTTGGAACTTCATTGCCTGGAACCAGCAGAAATAACAGAAAATGGCTGGTTGTTCTACAGATTTTTCTTGTTTTTTTGCTTGGAATAATTGTTTTAGACCTTGGATACCTGTCTATTACTGGAAAAACGATAGAAGAACAGGGTCAGGATATAGGGCAGGCCTTGGAAAATGCTGGTGAGACTCTCGGCAATGCAATCGGCAATAATCTAGATGGCACTCAAACTCCTGTAGAAACAACTAGCGTGACTGATGGCTCTTCTGGACAGGACCAGGAAACACCTCCCGAAATACCTGTTGAAACTAATCCAATTCCCTCAGAAATATTTTTAGAAACACCTCCCGAAAACATTTCAGAAGTGATAAATGAGCTAGTTAATAATGAAACTGTTTCTGAAACTCCCGCAAATGAGACAACAAACAATGAAACTGTAATTGGTGTGGTCGTAAATGATACAATTAGTGGAACAACCATAAATGAAACATCAATGAATGATAGTTTGGGCGATGAAAATGTCTCTGAACTTGGAAATGAAACAATAATTAATGTAATTTCTGCTAATTTTACTGGTAATTTGACTCCTAATAATGAAACTTTAACCAATATCACCGCTATAAATACTACCCTCTTAAATGAAACGCTAATTAATCAAACTATTCTTAATGATACAAACGCAACAATAATTGATGTTAAGCTTTCTCGCGGAGCAATCAGGCTTGGTCAGCCGGTCAAGTGGACAAAGAATGTTTCTCTTGATTCTCCAGGAGAGGCAATAGTTGAGCTGCCTAAGGAAGCCACAGTTATAGAAGTAAAGAAAATAGAGCAGGTTGATGGGAATGATGTCGAAAAGGAAGCTAATTCAATTATAACTGGAAATGTTGCTTTGGATATTGAATTAAAAAGAGAGCCTTTATTGAAAAGATGGTTTAAGAAAATGTTTGGGGTATTTACTGGAAGGGTTATAGATGAACCTATTGCAGATGGCATTGACGTTATTTTACAGGATAATGCAACCGAATATGTCATTGAATACGAGACTCCTGCCCCTACCGCGATTGAAACAGAAACAAGCAACGGAAAGGTGGTTGTTATAAGCGGTCCGGATGATTTGAACTATACTGACATCTTGAGTTATACTGAGATTCCCGAGCTTTACAATGTTGGGCAAGAGGATAAAATAAGGGTTTATTGGAAGGAAAATGCGTCCCTTGTTGAATTTGATGCTTATGATAATAACGAAAATGGAAAGCTTGATTATATAGAGTGGATAACTCCTCATTTAAGCAATCAGACTTTTGAAATTATCTTAATAACAAAAGCAGAGCATCTTGATGAAAATAGAACTTACATAGAGGATGTTTATTCTCTTGTTCAAACCAGAGATAGTGTTTATTCTTTAATTCCAAACGGACATTATATTAGGGTAACTTTTGAGCAGAATTTAACCAATGAGAAAGATATCACCATTTATGCTAAGGCGACTAATGCAAGTATAGGAGTTTATGAGAAAGATGGGCTTGAAGAAATAGCAAGATTCGAGAATGTTAATGAAGATGGGAAATATCAAATATTTTTGACGAATTTGACTAATAGCCAGGATACTTTTGACTTGCTTTCAATTGGGGATGTTGAATATGACTATGTTGTTGACCCTGAGGCAAATGTAAGCAATATCATCTGGCAGTGCGGAGACATCTTAAGTGCTGGAAATTATAGTCTTAACCAGTCTTTATCTTCTACGGGGACATGCATTAATGTCACTACTAATAATGTCAATATTAACTGTTCTGGATTTTCAATTATTGGAAAGGGAGCAGGAAATGGTATTAGTGCTAGAAATCTTACAGGTGATGGGTGGTATGGTTTGACTTTGAGAAATTGCATAATAAACAACTTTAGTATCGATATTGCCAATTTTGGGGCGACTGATATTAACAATTGGGGGTATAATGGAGGGGACTTGGTTGTAGTTAATTCCACGATAGACAGAATAGATAGTTATGGTGGTAATTTTGGTGTGCTTGGTAGCGGAGGAAATGGGGGAACGATAAATGCAACCTCTTCAAATATCACAACGATAAATGCTTATGGGGGAACTGGAGGAATTTATAGGGGAGGAACAGGAGGAATAATATTGTCTACTAATTCTATTTTGGGGACTTTAAACATTTATGGCGGAGCCAACGATGCTGCCGGTTCCGCATATCCTTCTGGAAGTGGGGGGAAAGTAAATGCGTCAGATTCGACTATAAGTTTGATAAAAGGTTATAGTGGAGCAACGCAGGGACAGGCTGTTCCCGGGAGGGGGGCAGTAGTGGTATTGACAAACACAAATATTACAAATGCTACTTTGAATGGAGGTAGTGTGCTAGGTTTTGCTGTGGCTCCCTTTGGTGGAGCTGGAGGTAATGTAACAGTTACTGGAAATGTAATCTCAAGCGCCATATTTGATGTTCGCGGGGGAGCAGGGACAGCATCTGGAACTGGAGGCGTAGGTGGAATGGTAAATCTTTGGAATAATGGCTTGCTTAATGTTACAAATATAACTGTAAATCTTAACGGGGGAACTGGAGGAACTTCTGGCGATGTCGGAATATTACTTTTCAATTATTCAACTGCTTTAACTGAAACAAGCAACAATTATCTTAATACTATGAAATTGAAAATTATGAATTCCAGTAATGGACAGATAGGTTGGATTAATGCATTAGATATATCAACTATCTCTGGAATTTTGGGAAGCAATGTGTCGATAAGAAATAATTCTGCTTTTGTTGATTCGACCAATACAGTGTTGAATACAAGTGCAAATGTTGTTCTTTATGGATTACCGACAACAATGGTTAATCCAAAGATTTATGTTAATGGGATAAGTCAATGCGATGAGACAACGGTTCCAACGTGCTCGAATTTTACATCATTGAATGCCGGAACAATTGTATTTAATGTTAGCAGTTGGAGTAATTATTCTGTTTTAGATGCCGGTGCAGATACAACAAACCCATTGATTAACTTCACAGCCCCAACACCAGCAAACGGGACAGTAACTACAAGTACCAGCATAACAATTAACGTTTCTACCTTTGAGCAGAATCTTGCTAATCTGACATTTAATTGGAACGGAACAAACTATAACATATATGATAATTTATCTCTTGTCTTGATGTACAATTTTGATAATATAAGCAGTTTGGGAGATAATGATACTAAAGTTGTTGATTTAAGCAGATATTCAAATAATGGAACAATTATCGGTGGAGGGATTTATAATGTATCTGGAAAGTACGGAAGCTCATTGCGATTTGATGGGGTGAATGATTACGTCAATATAACTAGTTCTTCGGCTATTGATGCTAATGGGAAAACAGGAATTACTATATCTGCTTGGGCATATATTAAGAGTTCTAGCTTGAATGGACCATTTATAGTCAAAAGAAATTCAGACAACACCGCCGGTTACCTGATTTTTCTTACTCCAAATAATACTTTATATGCAAGATTTTATAGATCAACACTAGGCGGTTGGGCTGTCAGCCAGAGCACTACTACTTATTCAAATAATACTTGGAACCATATAGCTTATATGTGGAGTAATACTGACAACAAAATTCGTTTGTATTTGAATGGCAATGAAGTAGCTTATTCAACCCAGGACATTGGAAGTGGCAGTGTTTCGGACGATTCTGGAATCGCATTAAACTTATTTAGGGATGGATTTGATAATTCATTTGGCTTAAACGGCTCAATAGATGAATTGAGAATATGGAACAGGTCTTTGACTGCTGGAGAGATTAGTGAACTGTATATGAGTAATTTACAAAAGTACAATTCAACTCAATGGTATTTGTATATAAATCAAAGCAAGAACAGCACTGCAGGATTGGATAACGGTGTTTATACATATCAAGCATGCGCTTCCGATACTTCTGGAAATGCAAATTGCACAGAAACAAGGACAATTTCAATAAATGCAGATATAATTGCTCCATTGGTTACAATCATAAATCCAACGAATAAAACATACAATAATGCTGAGGTAACTTCTGGATTAATGTTTAATGTGACATTGAATGAAAATGGCTCAGTTTTATATAGCTTAAATAATGGAGCTACAAACATCAGCATGACTGGAAACGAATCAGTCTTGTTTGGAGAGAAATTTAATGCAACAAATAATTCAATTGTAGATGGTAGCTATACTTTTAGAGTTTATGCAAATGATACTTCTGGAAACTGGAACAGAACAGAATCCATTGTGTTTAGTGTTGATGGCACGCCTCCCCAAGTATCAATAGGAAGTCCTGTAAACGGGGAAGTATATGCCACTAATAGTTATCTAGTTAATATAACGCTGAATGAGAGAGGTTATTGTATCTTCTCCCTAGACAGCGGACTTACGAATTTGACAATGGCGAATGCCAGCGGTTTTGATGGAAATGGATTGGTATTTAATTATAGCAAAACCGGGGCTTTAAATGACACATATACATTAAGGGCATATTGCAATGACACAATAGGAAACAGAAATGACTCTGTTTTCAGCAGCTTTGAAATTGCAGCTCCAGTAAGCAGCGGAGGAGGTGGAGGCGGAGGAGGTGGAGGATGTATTTCAACAGGATGGAATTGTCCCAAATGGGATACAATTTCATGCACAAATGGAAATAAGACAAGAGTGTGCAGAAATAACTGCGATGCGAGAAAAACAGAGAGCCAATCTTGCAATTTGAACTGCACATCAGAGATAGTTTGCGGAATCTGGAGCGGTTGTGTTAGTGAAAATTTAGTAGAGGACATATTTAATGGAGAGATAAGGAAATCAGGGCAGAATGAAAGGATATGCTATGATAAAAATAATTGCATAGCTAATTATACAGATACTATGCTTTGCGGGTCAACTCAGAAGATTGATTTTGTCCAGAGAGAAGTCTGCGGAAAGATAACCTTGATAGCAATAGACAGATTGAGCGGACTTCCGGTAACTAATATAAATATTGAAGAGTGGAAGAAATCAGGAAGATTAAACATACAATTTGTGCAAGGAGAGGGTTATTGTCCATCTTGTTACAATGGTATTCTAGACGGGGATGAAACTGGAATAGATTGCGGTGGAAGCTGCAGACAATGTACTAATAACGAAACGATATCTTTTGCCAACAAAATATTATGGTGGTTAATCATATTTTTGATAATCTTAGACTTAATATTGTTCTGGTTGTGGAAGAGGAGAAAGGATAAATTGGAGCAGATAAGAAGACTAATCAAGAAAGGAGAAAAAGCGATTAAAGAAAAGAATTTGCATCTTGCCAGGTTGATTTATCATAAAATAAAGGAGATTTATGAAACCCTTGAAGAAAAAAAGAAGCATAAAATATACCATGAAATAATGAGATATTATCATGAATTAAAGAGGCATCATGTCTATCATGAATCTCATAGCCATGATAAACCTCATTCGAAGTGATAATTATATTTAGAAAGTATAAGAAAAGCAAGGTTCATAAATGAAAAGATGATAATCAATATTAAAAGAAGGGGTAAAATCAAAGTAAGCGCCAGAAGATTGTCTAATTTTGGCAAGTTCACCGGTTTAATGTTTAAATCAAGGAATTCGGATAATCTGCTGTTTGAATTTCCAAGGGATACTATGATGTTTATTCATTCTTATTTTGTATTTTTTTCTTTTCTTGCAGTTTGGCTTGATGCGGAAAATAAAGTAATTGAAGAGAAAATTGTCAAGCCATTTTCTCCATCAGTTGCACCCAAAATAAAGTTTAGGAAACTAATTGAAATTCCTATTAACAAAAAAAACAGGGAATTAATAAATAATTTATTAAAATAATCTAAAAATTGAGTGCCATTATTTAGAGAAGACATTTTATCGTCGGAAGAATAAAAAGGTTTAAATACGAATAGTATTTACATAATACGTTTGATATATAAAGCAAAAGGAGGTTAAAAAATGGGAACAATATTGGTTAAGAACGTCGTCAAAAGAAAGCCAGGTTATCTTTACTATGTAGATGGTAAAGGAAATGTATGCGAGGCTAGAATGGCAAGAGGCGGAAGAAAGAAGAAGAAATAAATAATCGTATTTTTTCAATTTTCGATCCATCTTTTTTCCTTTTTTATTTTTATAATTTTTCTCTGCTCTTCATGGTTAGGTATTTAAGCCATCGATTCTGGGCTCTTGTATGGTATTGCTCAAATCTTATCATGCAGGGAAGATAATTCAGCTCAGAGACAGGCATCCGGAAGTGGATGCTGGAAGGATAAAGGATGATTACTTTTTTTGCCTGAAAGAAGGTGTTTCTAGTATGTTAAAAGGCGTTCATGCCGGAACCGCAAGTTTAAATTATATAGATGATGTTCTTGCAACCGTAGAATCGACTCCTATGAGAAGAGTAAGAAATTTCTTTTTTGCAGAGTTGAATTAGTCATAAATACTATCTATGCAAGTAGTAAACAGAGTTTATAAACGCTTTTCCACAGCATATTTGATGAATTTAGTTGATATCGATAAGAAAAATGGGTTTTTGAGGGATATGAATGCAGATTATATTGTAAAATGGGCAAACGGAAGATTTCCAACAGGATTGGTAATGACATCCAGCTTTGGAAAATACTCAGCAGTCATGATAAATATCGTAACAAGAGTTATGCCAGATATTTCAGTTATTTATGTCAAACATCCATATATTGATGAATTTTCAAATGGAAATGCTGAATTTGTTTTATCTTTGAGAAGGAGGTACCATTTGAATTTCCACCAATTTGATTCTCTTGCTCCAAGAAGACCAATAGCTGATATTGATAGTGCAATAAATAACGAAGATAATTTGGAATTAAAGAGATTGGCTAAAGAATATAAATATGATTATAAGATTGAACCTCTTGAGAGGGCATTAAAGGAATTGAATGTCCTAGCCTGGTTTTCCGGAATTATGAGCTGGGAGACTGGGAAAAGGAAAGAAAACAATATTCTTTCCAGAAGGGAAGATGGCATCTACAAAATCCATCCCATATTTTACTGGACTGAAAATGAAGTTCTTGATTATGTTAGAAGAAATAATCTTCCAATTAATAGACATTATTTTGATATTTTTAAAGGCAGGGAGCAGAACAAAGAATGCGGTCTTCATCTGACAAAAGAACAAGCAGAAAGCCTTGATTCAAGTGGGCTTTAAACCCGAACGATTAATTTTTATATCCTGTTATTGATTTATATCTATGATTTTGGGAATTGAATCAACGGCACATACGTTTGGAATTGCTCTTGTAGAAAAGGGAAAAATAATTATTAATATTAAAGATATGTTTGTCCCAAAAGAAGGAGGAATAATTCCTACAGAAAGCGCGAAACATCACAGAGAGATTGCAGACATATTGTATGGAAGGGCATTGCAAGAATCTGGAATTAAGGAGAAAGATATAGATGCAATTGCTTTTTCAAATGCTCCCGGATTGGCTCCTTGTTTGCTTGCAGGATTGGAATTTGCAAAAAAGAAAGCAAAAGAATTGGGTATCAAGATAGTTCCGGTAAATCATTGCATTGCTCATCTTGAAATAGGGCAGTCAATTGGGGCAAAAGACCCTGTTCTACTTTATGCCTCTGGTGCTAACACACAGATAATTGCATATGCTTCTGGAAAGTATAGGGTTTTTGGAGAAACTTTGGATTTAGGAGTTGGCAATTTTATTGATAAAGTGGCAAGACATATGGGAATTGGTTTTCCCGGAGGGCCAAAGATAGAACAACTTGCGAAGAATGGAAAATATATTGAGTTGCCTTACTCAATAAAGGGAATGGATGTTTCCTTTTCAGGAATGCAGACAAAATTACAGCAATTATATGGTAAAGCACAGGATAAAGAAAAAGCTAAAGAAGATTTGTCTTTTTCCCTTCAGGAGACAGCATTTGCAATGCTTGTTGAGGCAGCTGAAAGAGCTTTGGCTCATACTGGAAAGAAAGAGCTTGTTCTAGGTGGGGGGGTTGCCTGCAATTCTAGGCTTCAGGAAATGTGCAGAATAATGTGCAAAGAAAGAGATTGCAAGTTTTATTGTCCTGAAAGAAGTTTATTAACGGACAATGCTGGAATGATTGCGTATACCGGAGAATTAATGTATAATGCAGATAGGAAGATTGCTCTTGATTTTGATAAAGTCGATATAAAGCCAAGGGAAAGAACTGACCAAGTTGATGTTAGTTGGAAATAAATTTTCTACAAAAAGATTTATAAACCTACTTTTTAAAGTATAATTAACCCATGAAGTAATTCATCGGATTACGGAGGTCTAAAATGGACTTCTATTCAATTATTGAAAGAGCAAGAAAAACAGGAAAAATCGACAAAGGAATAAACGAAGCGACAAAAGCTATCGAGCTGGGAGTAGCCAAGCTAGTTGTATATGCTGCTGATGTTTTCCCGAAAGAAATTGTTGCTCATTTATCTGTTATTGCGAAAGAGAAAGGAATACCTTGTCAAGAAGTTGATTCTAAACAAAAACTTGGAATTGCGGCTGGAATAAAAGTTGGGGCGAGCGCTGTCGCAGTAGTTAATGCGGGCGAGACGGATAAAGAAATAGCTGCTTTGAAGAAAACTAAGTGAAATATTTAAGGTAAAACATGGCTAAAGAACAAAGAATAAGGGATAAAACACAAGAAACTGGACCAAGCACAAGAATGACTTTTTCTACAGAGGTTGTTAATGGCTTGGTAGAAGAATTTATAGGAAGAACAGGAGCCAGAGGAGAAGTTACACAAGCAAAGGTCAAGGTTCTTGATGGAAGAAACAAAGGAAGAACAATGAGAAGAAATATTAAAGGACCTGTTAAGGTTGGAGATTTGGTCACACTAAGAGAAACAGAAATAGAAGCCAGAAGAATTAAAGGTTCGAATACAAGGACTGTAGCAGGGTCGAGGTCTAGATAAGATGAATGATACACAGAAAACCCAAGACAGTGCTTCTTCTTTGAGAATAAGCGGTCTATCGGGAAAAATTGCTGAGGGTTTTATTTCTGGGGTGGAATTTGAACAACTAACAGAAAAGTATTTTAAAATTAAAGAGGATTTTCGTATCTTTTTAAGAACAACTAATCCATTTTCAGGTGTAGGATTTATACATGCATATGGGCATAAAGGTTATTTAATAGTTGGTGCTTCCAAAGAGCATCCAGACGTTCTTGACAATTCTCGAATAGCTATGGAGTCTGTTGACCCTAATTGCAGAAGACTTGTAATTGTAGACTATTATGATAACCTTGGAGTCCTCTCCTGGGAAGCGAGAAGATGACAAAATGCGTATTTTGCGGAAGAGAAGAACCAGATTATACTGGTGTTCATTTAATCAAGAATGATGGCACAGTTGATTTTTACTGCTCAAGTAAATGCAGAAAAAATTCTTTAAAGTTGGGAAGAGATAAACGAAAGTTGAAATGGACATTGACATATAAAGATTCTTTGAAATCAAATGCTGCAAGAGAAATAGCTCACGAAGCAAAGAAAGTTGAGGATGCCAAAGAAGCAAAGAAAGTAGCTGATGAAAAAGCAATAGTAAGGAAGGCGTTTAAAGAAGCCAGAACTGACAAAAAGGCCAAAGAAGCCAAGAAATAATCAAATAATCAGTATTTTGATATTATACAAATATTTAAAAATCGCAATACCTTTAATTCTTAATGGATTTTAATAAATCATATACCCCAAAACTATTAAATGAAAGAATGGCAAGACACGCAAAGTATATGCGTACTGTTCTAATGAGATCTCAGGAAGCCTTAAGTCCCGAGCCCAGGACTATAACTGGAAGATGGAAATTGCTTGATCATCCAATTGATATTTCTGACAAATTGCGTGAAAGAAAAGAACCTGAATATTCAATTTAATCTTTTTTAATTTTTATATAATTTATCTTAATTGTTCAAATTTTACCTGATATTATACAATTCCAATAGTGCTGCCCAGCCAGAATCCATTAATTGCGGGGCTTTTTTGTATTGTTTTCCATATTTTATAGCCATTTCAAGGAAGTATTTTGAATGGAAAAATGCTTCCAGCATAGGTCTTGTTATTTCATCCCAATTTCTATTATGCTCTGGCTTCCAAACTTTTCCTGAGCCATCAGCTATTATCTTTAAGTATGATTCATTAGGGATTTTTTTGTCTTCATGCGGAGAAATGTCATTTAAAGCTTTTAAAATAGAGGATGTTAAAGACTGGATTCTATAAACTTTAAATGAGTTGTGGTAGTACCTATAAATCAGGTCTTCTTCTGCCCAATGGTCCTTTATCTCTTCAAGCAGTTTTTCCAAATTTGGAAGATTTTTCTTGATATTTTTTAATAATTTATTGTCCGAAAAATCCATAATCTTCACTAAATTTTTTCCATTACTTTCCATAATTATTCAATACATCATGGTTTTTTAAGCATTTAGCCACTTTTTATGCAATTTCAGAAAGATTTTACAAAAAACCATTTTGTCGACGATAAAAGTAAAAAAGGCATAGTAAGGTTTATAAAGCAAGTTGACTTTTTTTAGCTGGAATTTAGCATGTTTTAAACCAAATTACGGGTAAGACATGGTGTAAATTATCTTAAATTAGGGAAAATGGCAGCAGATAAAGAAAAAAGCTCAAAAGAGTATGGCGCAGAGAAGATTAAGGTTTTGGAAGGACTGGAAGGAGTGAGACTGCGTCCGGCGATGTACATAGGAAGTACAAGCAAGACAGGATTGCATCATCTTGTCTGGGAAGTTGTTGACAACTCCGTAGATGAGGCGATGGGGGGTTATTGTGACGAGATAATTGTTACACTAAATAAGGATGGCAGTGTAACTGTTGAAGATAATGGCAGGGGAATTCCGGTTGAAATGCACCCAGTTTACAAAAAACCAGCTTTGGAAATAGTTGTTACGAAATTGCATGCTGGTGGAAAGTTCGATAAGGGAAGCTATGCTGTTTCTGGGGGGTTGCATGGCGTGGGAATTTCGGTTGTGGCAGCTCTTTCTAGGCTAATGAAAGTGGTTGTTAAAAGAAATGGGAAGATTTATCAGCAAGATTATAAAATTGGGAAGCCGTTATATGATATAAAAGTAAAAGGAGAATGCGATAAAAAAGACACAGGGACAATTGTGACTTTTTGGCCTGATGATAGTATTTTTTCAACAATAAAATTCGAGTTTTCAATATTATCTGCTAGATTTAAGGAAATAGCCTTTTTGAATAAGGGTTTGAAGATAATTCTAAAAGATGAATATAATGAAAAAAAGGAGACTTTTCATTATGAAGGCGGATTAGTAGAGTTTGTAAAGCATGCCAATCAGTCAAAAGAGCCTTTGCACAAGCCTATTTATTTCATAAAAGAGGTTGATAAGGTGGTTGTTGAGTGTGCTGTGCAATACAACTCAGGTTATCAGGAAAATGTTCTTAGTTTTGTTAATACTATTAATACTGTTGAAGGCGGAACACATGTTGCGGGGTTTAAAACTGCCCTGACGAGGGCTATCAATGAATATAGCAAGAAAAATAATGGAAAAGGCGAAGGATTGACTGGAGACGATGTTCGAGAGGGACTTACAGCAATAATAAGCATCAAAGTTCCAGAGCCGCAGTTTGAAGGACAGACAAAGACGAAGCTGGGAAATTCCGAAGTAAAGGGAATAGTTGATTCTGTTACGATGAATTCTCTCAGCATATTTTTTGAGGAGAATCCAACAATTGCGAAGAGGGTGGTTGAAAAAGCTCTTGAAGCGCAAAAAGCAAGAAATGCTGCTAAGAAAGCAAAGGAGCTTGTAAGAAGGAAAAATGCATTTTCTGTTGGCGGACTTCCAGGAAAATTAGCAGATTGTTCAAGCAACAAAACAGAATTGAGCGAGATATTTATCGTTGAGGGAGACAGTGCATCTGGCTCAGGAAAGCAGGCGAGAGATAAAGAATTTCAGGCCATACTTCCATTAAGAGGTAAAATTCTTAATGTAGAAAGGGTAGCGCCAGTAAAAGTTTTTTCAAACGAAGAAATCGCTAATTTAATAACTGCGATAGGAACCGGAGTAGGAGAGCAATTTAATCAGGAGAAACTTAGGTATGCAAAAATAATAATTATGTCTGATGCCGATGTAGACGGGGCGCATATTAAAACTCTTTTGCTGACTTTCTTCTTCAGATTTATGCCTAAATTGATAGAAAACGGAAACATATATGTTGCAGTTTCTCCACTTTACAGGATAAGAAAGAAAGGAGACCATTATGTTTATTCAGACAAGGAATTGAAGGAAGTAGTTTCAAGGATGGGAAGCAATGTGGATGTGCAAAGATTCAAAGGACTTGGAGAAATGAATCCTGAGCAGTTGTGGGAAACAACAATGGACCCAAAAAGAAGATTGCTAAACAGGGTCACAATAGAAGATGCGGCTCTTGCAGATGAAGTGTTTTCAAAATTAATGGGGGATGATGTTGAGCCAAGAAGACAGTTCATAGCGGAAAGGTCTCATGAGGCCCAATTGGATATTTAATATGATGATATTTATAGCAGAAAGGGTAAGTAATAAAGATTTTATTCAGTTAGAGAGAGATGTAAGAAGAATAGTATCTGCTCTCGAAAAAGCAGGACATAAATCTAAGTGTACCTTTATAGATTATGCCGATAATCCTAAGAAATTTGATGGTTGGAATGAAAAGGATTATTTGGACCATGCCTTGAAATTTCTTGATGGTTCCGATGCTATTTTATTGTTTGTTAACTCCGAGAATAGAAGTGAGGGGTTATTAATGGAAGCAGGTTATTCGATTGCCAAGAAGAAAAGAATAATTCTTGCAATTAATAGTAGAGTAAGGAATACTTACTTAAATCAGATTGCTGAGAAAACGATAAGGTTTGATAGTGTTGATAATCTTTGCAAAGAGCTGGAGGCTTTAAAGTAAAATGGTCGAAGAAAAGAAAATTGAAAAAGTAAGGGAAGCGAAGTTTTGCCCTAAATGCGAGAGCGAGAATATAGGAATCGAAGCAAGTGTTTCAGAAAGTCATGATTATTGCCTTGATTGCGGGCTTAATTTTTCAGGGAATGGCGTGGTTGGTTTGGTAAGTTTTCCAGTTAAGACTCAAATAATAAAGGAGAAAAAATAAAAACATGGCAATAAAAGCTAATCAAAAAACAAAGGATGAAGAGGATAATGTGATTGAAATAGAAGTTAATAATAATCAAATAGAAGAATTAATTAATAAGTTAAATAAATTGAAAAATACCAAATCACATTTTCATATAGATATTAAATCTGGACACTTGCTGGTTCACCACGAGGAGGATAAATTAAAGTAAGATGGCGGAGAAGCAAGAAAACAAAAATGGAAATTGCAATGGGAATGAAACAGAGAAAAAGATAGATATAGAAGCAGAAAAGAAAGAGCAGGAAAGAAGAGCAAAGGGAGAAGTTGAGAAGGGCGTAGCAAACGTGGAAATAGTCGAGGAAATGGAGCAGGCATATATAGATTATGCAATGTCCGTTATTGTTCAGAGAGCACTTCCAAGTGTTGAGGATGGGTTAAAACCTGTGCACAGAAGAATTTTATATGCGATGCATTCTATTGGGCTTGATGCGAGCAAGCCAACAAGAAAATCAGCGGCAGTAGTAGGAGAAGTTTTAGGAAAGTATCATCCACATGGTGATATTGCAGTATATGATTCTCTCGTGAGAATGGCACAGGATTTTTCTTTAAGATACCCACTTGTGCACGGGCAAGGAAATTTTGGTTCACTCGATGGAGATAGTCCGGCAGCACAAAGATACACAGAAGTAAAACTTTCAAAGATTTCACAGGAATTAATTGAAGACATTGATAAAGAAACTGTGAAGATGAGGCCTAACTTCGATAATTCAACAAAAGAGCCGGAAACACTTCCTGCGAAATTGCCAAATTTACTAATTAATGGGGCTACGGGAATAGCTGTAGGAATGGCCACAAATATTCCCCCCCATAATCTAACAGAAGTATGCGATGCAATAATTGAATGCATAAACAAGCCGGAAATAACTATAGATGAACTTGCTGAAGTAGTAAAGGGCCCTGATTTTCCAACAGGGGGACAGATATTTGGAGACGGAATAAAAGATATGTATAAGTCTGGAAAGGGAAAAATTGTAATAAGAGGAAAAACAACAGTTGAAGAGCGCAAAGGGAGGCCAATCATAATCATTAATGAAATACCTTACATGGTTAACAAGTCTGATCTTGTTACATCGATTGCAAGGCTTGCAACTGAGAAAAAGCTCCCAGATGTTTATGACTTAAGAGACGAATCTTCCAAAGGAAAGGTAAGAATTGTTGTTGAATTGAAAAAAGAAGTTGATTCTAAATTTACATTGAACAAGCTTTACACTTCAACTAACCTGGAAACGAGTTTTGATGCAAATCTTCTTGCTCTTGTTGGAAATAAGCCGGTTGTTCTTAATTTGAAGCAGATAATTGAAGAATATATCAAATACAGAAGATTAATAGTCAGGAATAGAAGCAAGTTTGAATTGAAGAAAGCTGAAGAAAGGCTTGAAATTGTCTTAGGTCTTTTAATTGCGCAGAAGAATATTGATAAAGTTGTTGAATTTATCAAAAAATCAGCTAATGCGACAGATGCACACGATGGCTTAATGAAGAAATTCTCTTTGACTGATAAGCAGGCAAGGGCAGTTTTGGAGATAAGATTGCAGCAATTGACAAGATTAGAAGAAGGAAAGCTCAGGGATGAGGAAAAGAAGCTTAAAGAGGGAATTTCTGACTTGAAGAAAATTCTTGGAGACGAAAAAGAAATTCTAAAGGTTATAAAGAGAGAGGTTCAGGAATTTAAGACAAAATATGGTGATGAGAGAAGAACAAGAATATTAAGAAGGGTTGAGGAAATAACAGAAAAAGACCTTATTGAGAAGAAAGATGTTGTCATTATGATTACAAACTCAGGATATGTGAAGAGAGTTGATGTTAAGGCATATAAAGAGCAGAAGAGGGGCGGAGCTGGAACAAGCGGGGCAGAACTTAAAGAGGAAGATTTTGTAAACAAGATGCTTACCTGCTCAACACATGATTTCTTATTGTTCTTCACAACAAGGGGGAGGGTTTATTGGCTGAAAGCAAATGATATTCCATCAGCAGAAAGACAAGGAAAGGGGAAAGCAATTGTCAATCTTTTAAGTTTAAGAGATGAAGCCATAGCAAATGTAAAAGCTGTAAAGAATTTCGATGTGGGATATTTGATGTTTGCCACGAAACTTGGAATGGTAAAGAAGCTTCCACTGAAAGATTTGAGCAAACCAAGAAATACGGGCGTTAGGGTAATAAATCTCCCGGCAGATAATTCTGATATTTTAATCAATGTAAGTCATGTCATAGATAAGCAGGAAGTAATGCTTGTCACAAAGAAAGGGCAGGCGGTTAGATTCAACAGCGACGAGGTAAGGCCTATGGGAAGGGTATCTTATGGGGTAAAAGGCGCAGAATTAGGAAAGACAGATGAAGTTGTCGCTCTTGAAAGTCTTCCGATGAATGGGAAAACAACAATACTTACCGTAGCAGAAAAAGGATTCGGGAAGAGATCAGATTTAGAAGAATATAGGAAGACATCGAGGGGCGCAAAAGGAGTAATTAGTCTTGATGTTTCTGAAAGAACAGGAAATGTCATCTCTTCTTTGTGTGTCAACGACCGTGATTCTGTGATAATAACGACAACAAAAGGGATGGTCCTTAGAACGAGCATGAGGGACTTGAGAGTCATGGGAAGAGCCACGCAGGGAGTCCATGTGGTTAAGTTGAAAGAAGGAGACAAAGTGGCGGATATTGTTAAAGTTCCAAAAGAACCAGAAGTCCAAGTGAATTTGAGCATATTAGGTTAAATCCTTTCTTTTTCATTCTTAATGTTCGTTTAAGTATGATTAACCAAACTTTTGCTTTGCCCTTCGCTATCGCTCGGGTTGCAAATCCCCTCAAGAAAAAGAAAGCCCCTTCCCCTTCAGAGTTTCCATAGTAACAAATAGAATATTGCCTGTAAACTCTTGCCCCTTTCGGCTTGCAATTCTCAGCCCGTTAATTTCTCGCTCCGCTTAACCGCTGGGTGCGAATCAGAGATGTCGCACAATAGCTTGCTTAAACGAAATTGCCAATTATTCAAAAAAGAATTACTTAGATTTTATTTTACCAACGATCCAACCAATTATTGCTCCAAGAAGGAAAAAGACAATATATGCAATTATCCAACTGAAAATTATGGCTATGAATGATTCATTAAAGCCCATAACCAAAAACCGTACAAAATTGAAGGGATATCCGACCTCATATAATATGCGATATAATCCTGCTTTTATAACTGTCCCATATAATTGATTTATAAGTAAAGTATAAATAAAGTAAATCGTTGCTAGCAAAAAACCTCCTCTCAACCAATAACTCCAGTTTTTCCAACCCATAATCTAAATAAAATCTACTACTTTATAAATCTTGGCAATTACGCTTCGAAATCGGCTGAGAACAAAGCAAAAGTCGCGAGGATTTTCGTAATCAGCTCGCGCTACTAAAGTGGTCGGCTAATCTCACATAAGAGATAAATTCCTTATTTCATCCTGAAATACTTTCTTTAGTAGAAAGACGGAATTTAGTCTTAGTTTTAGCTCATACGATTTAAGTATTAATGGCTAAAACCACTCTTATTACGAACGATTAAACGATAAGTAAACCTCTTTAGGGATTTGCTCATTCGTTTCGTTTAAACCATTTTCAGAAATCAGACGCAGAGCGTTTAATCTAGTTTAAACAAAATTGCTGGAAGTTCGATAGGGGCTGGCTCGGTGGTGCTACGCACAGATAGTCGCCTGTTGGCGAAAATACGAACAATAATTATCAAACAGCAGAACGGGGCACTTTTTCAGATTATTTCTTGGCGATTTTCCAGAGAAGATTGAAATAGTTTAGATAACCATGCGCAATTTCTTTGTTCTTGATTGTTATTATGAATGGTTTATCTGTTAAAAGATGTAGGGCAATATAATCTCCGAAAATGGTTGTTGTTGCCTCGTTGTCCACATCTAAATATCTTACTTCAATTCTCTTTATTTTCCTAATTGGATGGGTGCGATATTTATTACTAGCAATAATTCTAGCAGATAATGTTTTTTTTAATTCTTTTGCGATGGCTTCTGTTTCGAAGAGAGAGTCATATAATCTGCCTGTCGCTCCAAATGCAGAAATCTTCTTATCTTTTGTCAGAAGCCTTAAGAATGTTCTGAGTCCCTCTTTCCCATCATAAACATTCACTTTCGGGGAGGGCTCGTTTGTTGTTTTCATTGTTTTTAAAGTTTCTATCACTCTTTTTATCGCTGTTTCATCTTTTTTTATTTTATTTAATAGGTTTTGTGGTTCAGATGCCGAGAAGAACTTTTTATTTGCTTTGATAACATAGCCAACCATTCCCTTTTCTATTAAATGGTTTAGAATAGTATATGTTAATGTTCTGTCTAAACTCAGATTTTTTGCTAATTCGTTGGCTGAAGTTTCTCCAATCTTAATTAGACCTACGTAAACTTTTGATTCATTTCCAGTTAGACCGGCCATTTTTAAATTTTCTATGAGTTCTTCCATTATTAGTTTTATTGTAGTGATTATTTAAATGTTGTTATTAATAATAACAACTAAGATTTAAAAGACTAGGCAAGACAGAGAGTTCATGGAGAAGTTATATGATGACGCGTTTATATTCAGAAGGGTTGGTAAGTACCCGTTGTGTATTCGGAATGCGTTAGACGTGTTTTTGGAAGATAGTCTTAATTTGATTAAGTCATCCAATTTTGAAGGAAATCCTCTGGAATTTCATTTTTGTCGAAGGAACTTCGATTCAAATTCAGATCACGAGTATGGCACAGAGTTTTATAGGAAGCTTGTTGCACATGCAATAACAAAATTCAATTTTGCTAAATTGACAAGAATGAGGGATAGATCAGAAATTGTACATATTTTGAGTGAGATTAGAAATGGGATAATTTTGCCCACGGGTGGTCATGATGACTTTGAGCCATGGTTTAGGGTGGCGGGAGTTGGATATGTAGAGTTTAGGTCGTCACCATTATATCCTCTCAGGGACAAGGTTATTTTTACAGGAGAGGGAAATATGAATATAAATCCTAAAGATAATTTGGATTTTCTTACATCTTATTATAGGTTTTTAATTAACTAGTTAGACTAGGAAAAAGTGCCCCTTAGAAAAACGCCTCGCCAGCCCCAAAACCAAAATAGCCAGCAATTACACTTATTCGCAAATATTTCGTTGTGGTTTACTAACTCTTGGCTCTTAATTCGCACCAAGAGGTCCTTTGGACTCGCCTAATCTCCACTAAAAGAAAAATTATTTACTTTATCCTAAAGTATTTCCTTTATGGAAACCATAATTTTCTGTAACTTTCAATTATTTTGACTTTTAACAATTGCCTTGAAAGTTCTTTTAGCCTGAACGATTAGACGAAAAGTAAACCTCAACTTTAAAATAGTAATTGGCTCTTTGCTCCGCTTAAGCCACTAACAAAAAATCCAAAGGTTTAATCAAGCTTAAACGAAATTGCTGATTGTAGGCATTTCAGTCAAACAGAAATTGGTCGGGGGCTTGGGTGCTTCGCACAGAGAGCTTCGGCTCACGCCGAAGAAGGTATCATCTAGGGCTTTGCGAGTTTCCAAAGTAGTTCAAAATAATGCGAATAGCTTTCAGCGACCTCTTTACTCTTTATTACTGTAGCGATTGGCTCAGACAGCCAGACAATTATGGCAATATTATTTCCATAAACAAATGTAGTAGTCGGAGATCCATATTCATCAGGAACAAATTTAAAATCACTATAAGCAACCTTAACAGATTCAGAAGTCCTATCAGATTCTCTTAATATTACTCTGGCTTTTATCTTTAATTTTTTCTTCCTTTTTTGAAAAATCTCAAAATCGTGCTTCATTATCTCTAAAAACTTGCCTTTTGAGCCAAAAGCAATATATTCTTTATATTTTACTATTTCAAACAAGATAGACCTTATCCCTTTTCTGCCTTTATAGATCTCAGATTCCTCATCTTTTTTTGATTCTTTAAACAAATTATTAAGTTCTGGCAGTATTTGCTTAGCTATTCTCTCCTGTTCTTTTAATTGCTCAACTATTTTATTGGGTTTATCTGCCCCGAATACCTTTTTATTTGATTGAATAACATATTTAACGAGACCCTTCGATATTAGTCTTTCTAATGAATCATACGTGCTTGTTCTATTAACTCCTGATTTTTTACTTATCTGTCCTGCTTGTACTTCTCCCAATTCAAGTAAAGCCAGATATACTTTGGCCTCTGTTTTGTTCATTCCAAGACTCTCGAGTGTAGTTATTTCCATATAAAATCAAGTGAATTGTTATATTTAATTCTTTCTAAATTGTTAATAGCTTCCTTACAACAATAATTTAAATACACTTTATTATGCCATTATCTTATGATAGTAAATAAACTTGGGAGAAATAGAAAATGAGAATAAGATTAAACATAGAAAGAAAAGACGCCCATCAAGAAATGGCAAACGCAATTTTTTGTAGAGAGAGAAGTGTTAACTTATCATTATGTGCACCGAGATTTAATGATGGGGGTCCAATTTACTTAGAGAGGGTTGCTCAGTTTGGCGAAATAACTCTATGCGGAGCATCACCCGTTGTTCCTGGCGGGCGTATTTATTGTAATGCGGATGAAAGAGATAAAATGGATATGCAAATGCATCTTTATTTGGGAGATCAATTATGCCTAATTCAGCACGTCAATACAGGTAGGTTTGGAGATAGTTTGAGGGTTTATGCGTTATCATTCACACCAAGACCCTATGAGGTTAATTCTATCGCAGACAAAATAGGTCGCCCGATGACACCAGGTTACTCAGATTTAACCCCTAGCGGGTTTGATCATCTATTAGCTTCTTCTCATCAATCCCTGCTTGAATTTTTTATTAAAAAATGTAACAAACCTTGGCCAAGGCCCCTTGTTATTTTTGAATCAGAAAGAGAAAGGCAACTAGCATTGGATTTTCTTCAGAAAAAATTCGGAGGTGAAAGAAAATGATTGAACAAAAGTATGATAAGAGAGTACAAAACAGTGCCATATTTGATAGTATTAGCCCAGAGCATTTAATGTACCTTTTGCATGGAATGGGCAATGTAAGAATTACAGGATGTCAGGTAGGATATTACAATAAGGGAACTTGGCCCGCTTTTCTTGTAAACCATCTGGATGGTACTGGGCACTTAGAGAGTCTAGGCGGGCATATTTGGACAGAATTTGATACAAAGAAAGATTATAGTTTTTCTGCTAGGGAAGGCGTTCAAATAGGTATTTTAGGGCAAGATTTTAGGGATTTTGGTAGACATTTATTCAAGGCACCCGAAGACATCTTGACCTTTGTAGCAGATAAAATTAACAAAGAACCTTTTAGTTTTAGACCAAAAAACGTTTGTCCTAAAGGTCAAATTCCATATTTACAATACCTCCAAGTATTAGACGACCATCGAGTAGTAGACGAATATGGAAAGAATGCAGAAACAGATTTGTTTGAAAGAAGAAATGGTGGAGAACAAAATGGTTGTGTGGTTAAAGTTACTACTATTTATCCCCTTAGAAGATTTAAGAAATTTACATCTCCTCCAAATGTTGAGTTTGTTTTACAAAGTTATGACGATAGTTCATTAATCCATAGGATTTTTGGTCAGAGAACGAGGGAACGCATACTTTCAGAAGTGAATAGAATTGTAGAAGATTCAATACGAGGTTAGAAAAAATGAAAGAGAAGGCAAATAACAAAAAGATTTCGTTAGTCGAACTTGTTAAAGATTCAATTCCAATTATTGGAGAAAGAAGGGCTTTGAAGAGAATTGATGAAAGATTGTTAGATGACTGCTATGCTGATGCATTGCCAGATCAAGATAGTTTAGGGCTCACCGCAGAATAAGTTAGTAAATTTTTAAACAATTGTCTACGATATCTCGTGGGAAAATATAGATTATTGGAATAAAGTTTAATACTTTATTTTTAGGCTCGCCCTTAGGTAATCCTTTCTGGGATTTTGCAAAGAATATTGCAATAAGATATGCAATTTTAGGAGTATCTATTTATGAGATCTATAAATTAGTAAGATGACAACTCAATTCACAATAATCAAGAAAATCGCCAAGCACGGCAAACAAGCTATAATAATCATGCCTAAATTGTTAGAGGAGAGACTAAAACCGGGAACGATAGTAGAGCTCAAAATAGAGATAATTAACCAATAACAAGGGGGCAAAAGTGACTTCCAGAAAGCTTAAAAACTTTGATTCTTAGAAATATTTATGGAAATGGTAAAGGTACCAAAAGATGAATACGAGAAGATGAAGGCTCAAGTAGCTATGCTCAGAGAGCTAGAAAAGATAGACTTTGATTTATTAAGGCAGTTCAAGGCAAGTTTAGAAGATGTTAAAGCTGGCAGAGTAAGACAGGTTGCTTAATCTTTTCCTAGCAATTTTTCCAAGTATTCTTTATAATCATCAAAGTAATTGATTATATGATTGATTGTTGCTTGTTGGTCTTTCTTACCGCTTATAGCAACAATAAGAACTGCTCGCAAATCATCATAAACTAGAAAATAAACTCTTTTTTCTCTAATTCGCTTCTCTCTAAGATTCTTGTATCTTAATTGGTTACTGGCGTAAGGATTGTCTTTAATCTTAAAAAACATTTTCTGAATTATCTCTCGGTCTCCTCCAGACAATTTCTCAACCTCTTTATCAAAACTCTCAGTTGTATAAACTGCATAAGTCATAGATATTAATAATAAACAACATATAAAAAATCTTCTTTTTCAGAAAACCTCAAGAACAAAGTTCTTGATGGCTCAGAAAATCAGAGATTTTCTGCGAGAAGCAAAAACGCGCCCCCGACAGATACAAATGAAATGCCCTAAGAACATAAGATTCTCAGCAATTACGCAAAGAGCCCATTCTTGTGAGGTTTAGCTAACTCGAGACTCTTAGTTCGTAGCTCGAGGTCTTTCAGACTCGCCTAATCTCTGCTAAAAGGTAAATCTCTCAATTATTCCATAATTGTTCTCTTAGTTCGAAACGAGATTTAACCCAACTTTCACCATATACTAATAGCCGAAAACTCTACTCATCCAATTTACATTCATCAATGAATTCCTTATTAATTCGAAAGGTTGCAGATGCCACTTTCTTCAAATGATAAGATATAGATTTGTTGGTGCCTATGGCAATATAAATGACTTTTCTTTTGAAACTGACTGCGGCAGTTACCGCTCCAGAAAAGTCACCATCATTTGAGATAAGAAGAGCCTTATCATATTCCCCTTTTTGTGCATCTAAAGCCAAATCAAGGGCAAGATTTACATCTGTTGCTTTTTCTACATGGTATATTTCTCCATCTTTCTTTCTCTTTTCTAGCCTGCCAAAAATTAGATTTAGTTTATCAATTTTCCTTAATTTTTCAAAGAATGATTGCTGTTGAGCGTATGCTTTAGGATTTTCTAATTGCTCAACAGGAGCAATATAATAATTAATCTTCGCTAAATCATCATCATTCACTAATTTTTTACAGAATTTTTCTAAGTCAATTTTACAATTGAATGTATCTTTTATTGAGAAATATAAATTACTACCATCGATGTAAATCGCAACCTTCTCTTTTTTGGAATTCATATAAAAAACATGAGATCCTTACAGATCTCATGGAGTTAATTGAATATAGTGATAAATCATGGTATATATATTTTTCGGATTTGTCTTCTTTTGGTTGAAAGTTCTTTTAGCCTGAACGATTAAATGAACTTGAAATTTGCTTCTTAATATTATAAATTAAATAGGAAGTTATTTTCAGAATGAAAATAATTCTCAATCTCTCTTCTCGTTACGCTTAAGCCCTTTCCCAAATCAGAAAGCAGACAGTTTAATCTCGCTTAAACGTAATTGACGGAAATATTAAACGGATTTATGATTTGCATTCCCCCGACCACCCGCCCCTAAATAGTCGCTTCGCGAAATAATTGATGAATAAGAAATGGGAAGGTGCGCTAACATATTTTACAATATAGAAATAATTAAAAGGGCGATGAATATTGTTTAAAGATGGGTAGCGGACCAAGGATTGTTTTGCAGGAAAGGAAACCAGAACGGAATGATGGCTATAAATATATATCTGCTTTTAAATTTTTTAACCCTTTAAGAGATGACGTATGGAATACGATAGTAGTTGCTACTCCAGAAAAACCAATTGATGGCAAATATGTTATTTTGTTACTTGAAAATAGAGCGCAAGTTAGAATTGAACATGTGCATGGCGTTATTGGAATAGTCGATGAATGTGAAAATGTGGAGCAAAGAACACATGATATTGCAAAGAAACTTGCAGAACAAAGAGCTAAAGTAGAAACATATGGATGGTATAATGACAAGAGAGGTGTTCCATTTGCAGATGAGACTAGCAGAGCAAAAGAGAGTATATTAGTAGCTATTTGATGCACAAAGCGCACCTTCCCACCACCGCAAATCATAAATCCAAACTTAAAATAGCCGTCAATTCCACTCGAAGAGAGATTCACGAACAAATATTCAAGACACGAGGGGCTTTCTTAACGTGCCAACTATTTTTTACCAGTCCCAGTTGTAATAACCGTTTGAGAAAACAGGTCGATAATAGTAATTATCCCAGCCAGAATTCTGCGAATATTTGCTGTTGTCAAATGCTTCTTTGTTGCTCCAAGTGTAGCCCTTCCAGGAATTATCAGTTGATGTTTTTATCGTTTCTGAAGCTGAGGTTCTTCTATTTCGCGAGTTAGCTGTTTCTAAAGCTATTTCCCCAACAAAGTTTGATTTATCAGCATAAGATACAGTCTGTATTACTTTTCCAGAAGGTTTTATCTTTAAATAAGAATCATAAGTTATTGCTCTTGATGCCATTGGACCTTGATAGGCTAGGGCATAGTCTGTTGAGTCAAAGTTTGAGCTTGCAAACTTTGAATCATAATACGTATTCCTGCTTGTTATAGGGCCAAAATTAAAGTATTGGGAGTTTGAGCCCGAATTGGCACTTGCAGATTGCGAGTAAGTAGGATATGTGTTCGAATAGTAGTTATTGTAATTATTTGAGTAGTAAGTTGGATAGTTAGTATAAGCTGATGTCATAGTGACCGCTAGGATTAGAAATGATAGTGCCAGGCCCATTAAAATAAGGGATTTTTTCATAATTTTAAAGTAACAACAGATTATTTAAACTTTGCTATTCAGCAATCATGTGTTGTATCCTGAAATATAATATAGCACAATATTTATCTATTTGAGGATGTAGTAATCAAATATGATGCAAGTGGCGATTGGAGGGATGGCGCCCCAGTGGGGATTATTGTAGAAGGTCCGACAGAAGGAACATTTTCAGATATATGTGGAAAACTTGAAAAAAGGTTCTTTAAAAGACAAGAATCACGTTTCTTTTAAGAATTTATTATCATGCCGGACTTAAATTTTAATGTAACTTAATAGTGGTTATAAATGGGAAGATTTATAAATGCGGTATTTTTGAAAGAAGAATGGAAAGAAATAATCAAAAGTACACAGAAGATGGCCTGCCAGTGATTACTGGACAAACAATTAGCTTAATGGGCAGACATATGCTTTCAACTGATTTATCTCAATCTCGTGCATGAATGGAAGAAATTGTTCGTGAGAATCGTAAAATGGCTGATTGTATTGCTTCACTTGCTGAATCACATCCTCCGGAACAAAGGGCTGGAACATTTTCAGATATGATTCTTGTCTATCAAGCCCTTAAACATCAGGCTCGCCAGTATATGCAAGAAGAAGAGTTAGAGCAACATTAGTTTTTTATTTTGTTAATTGGTCATCAATTATCTTCTTGAATTCTGAATAAGCTATAGGTTTATCAACTAAGATATTTCCTATTATAAACGAAGGAGTTCCCTGGACTCCATTTGCGATTGCCATATTTTTATCATTTTCGAATTCAGAATTGAAAGCTCCAGATGCAATATATTCATCCAATTGTGTTATGTTTGCCCCCAACTGCTGTGCAAGAGCTTTCATTTTTATTATATCTCCCGTATCAGCCTGGTTTGCGAATGCAAGTTCATGGAATTGCCAGAATAATGTATCACTTTGTTTTTTTAATCCACTGGCAACAACGTGAGCTGCTTGTCCTGTGCCGTGTGTTTTAAGGTATTTAAAGACAATCTTTGCTTTTCCTGTTTTTGCATATTCTTCTATTATATTCGGAACTGGTGGCTCCCATCCTTTAACCTGCGATTTTAATGAGTTCATATACTGTTGATTCTCTCCATCTGCTGCTGCACAAAATGGGCAAGAAAAATCTGAGAATTCATAAATTGTTACTTTTGCATCAGGGTTTCCAAGAACGGGAGAATTTCCTATTTCTAATTGAGGATTAGGAATAACTGTTACACTGTTAGAACTTTTGCCAAATAGTCCAAAGCCATTTGTGAACAAACCAATGATTAATATGACTATTACTGCCAAAGCAATGTATAGAGTTTTATTTGCCTGTTTTACATCAGGATTCTCGTTCATATTTATTAAAATTTTTTAAGGTATTTAAACCTAATTAAAGATTGATTTGTGTAGGTTCATGAGATTTGATACCGCCTAACCTAAATAATAAATCTTACAGGGACTTTCTAAATCCTAGGGAGCAGGAAGCACAACACTTAAAAACCTATTTTTTCTCTCAAAGAAATGGTATTCAAATTAAATATAAGTGATAAGGGAAAGGCATGGAAACTGGAGACTGAATCAGAATTCTTTGTTGGAAAGAATCTCGGAGATAAAATCCAAGGAAAGGAAATAAAGCCCGAATTGGAAGGATACGAATTAGAGATAACTGGCGGAAGTGATAGCGCCGGATTTCCATTATATAATGAACTCCCAGGATTAAACTTAAGAAAAGTAATGTTAAAAAAAGGATGGGGAATGAAAGATAACACAGAAGGAGTCAGAAGGAAGAAAACAGTAAGGGGAAAAACTATTTCGACAGCGACTTCTTTGATTAATTTAAAAGTTATAAAGCAAGGAAGCAAACCCCTAATTGAAATATTTCCAGAACAAAACAAACCAAAAGAGAAGAAAACTAATGCTGTAGTACAGCCCGCTCTAGCTGCTTGATTAAACAGGAGCTATTTCTAATATGAGTCTAGTTGATAAAATAAACATAGAGGATAAATTAAAAGCAATAAAATTAAAAGATTTCAGAGTTCCCTTAGCAGGAGTTCCGGCTTTTGCAGCTTCCATATATGGCGGAGTTTTAGCTGGAAAAATGGCCCTGAAATATCTTGCTAATGCTGATGAGGCAGCTAATCCTGAATTGATTGGAACTTGTCAGTTGGTGGGAAATTATATAGGGGGAGGATTAATTTTTGCCCCAGTTTATATTTACGATTGTTATACCAGGTACAAGGGATTTGATGCTTCCAGATTTTTTAAAGACCAGGCAAAGCTTGGAACTGTTATTGGACTAGGTGCTATTTTAGCTTTGGCAAAACCATTTGTTTCCGGACAGCTAATGAGAAGAGGCATGGACCAAGGCAGTGCATCAATGTATTTTGACTTTGGAGCAGAATCTATAAGACTTGTTGCCAACAATCTGGCATATTTTAACAACATCTTAAATCTTAAGTTAATAAAAAACAATAGGCTTTTAAAATAGCTTTTCTAGACTTTTGAATGGATAACATAATGATATGGCAAAGAAAGCAATAAGTGAAAAACAAACCGGCAAGATTGAAGAGATACCGACGGTAAACATTGGAATAGTTGGTCATATAGACCACGGGAAAACAACTCTTCTTGAAAGGCTTTCCGGAAAATGGGCCTCTCTTCATAGCGAAGAACTGAAGAGGGGGATTACAATAAAGCTGGGTTATGCAGACATTATTCTTTACAAAGACGGAGAAAATTACAATAAAGAGAAAGGAACCCCAATAAGGCATGTTTCTTTTGTTGATGCTCCCGGACATGAAATGTTGATGGCTACCATGCTTTCTGGCGCTGCCATAATTGATGTCGCAATTTTAGTTGTTGCGGCAAACGAGGGGATAAAACCCCAGACAATAGAGCATCTTATGGCCTTGCAGGCAAAGGATATCAAAAATTTAATAGTTGTCCAAAACAAAATAGACCTTGTTGACATTGCCCAGGCAAAGAAAAACTTCCAAGAAATAAAATCCCTTTTGAAGGGAAGATTTGACAACGCACCGATAATTCCTGTTAGCGCACAGCAAAGAATTAATCTGGATAAAATATACAAGGCAATCGCCGAAATAAAAGTTCCTGACAGAAATCTTTCCGGAAATCCGATATTCTTGGTTGCCAGAAGTTTTGATATTAATCGTCCAGGAACCTCACCAGAAAAATTACATGGAACAGTTCTTGGAGGGACATTAAAACAGGGAAAACTAAAAGTTGGAGATGAAATAGAAATAAAACCAGGACTTTTGGTCAAAGAGGCAAATCAATACAAATACAAAAATTTGAGGACAAAAATAGTAAGGTTGCTGAATGGGACAAGGGAAATGAATGAGCTAACTCCTGGAGGGAGCATGAGCATTGAAACGGAGCTTGATATGAGTATAGGAAAATCTGATTCTCTTGCAGGATGCGTGACCTCCACTGTTGGGAAACTTCCAGATATTGCTCTTAGTTTAAATGTAAAATATAAACTCTTCCCTGAAGTTTATGGTCTTGGAGCTCATATAAAAGTAGAACCTGTAAAAGCTTCTGAACTCTTGATGCTTTCAATAAATACGACGATGTCTTCAGGAGTTGTAAAGCACATAAAGAATGATACGATTGAATTTTCATTGAAAATTCCAGTCATTCCATTTAAAGGAGATAGTTTAGGGATAGCAAGGAACATGAACGGCCATTGGAGATTAATTGGCTATGGAGAAATTGTATAATCTACTGACATAATCTATTTAAATAGAGAACTCTGCCCCGAAAGATGGATAGGGTAATCGACTGCCCACTTTTAAGACAACTTGCTACTGAAAAGCAGGTATTTATGCAAGAAGATTAGCAGAGATAAAAAGAGTAGCAAGGGAAAAAAAGGTTGCATTTGCTTCTATGAAAGAATTCGAAGAGCAAAACCCCAAAGCTAAGATAAGAAAACTTGGAGATATATCTGAATCGACAGGTGAGGAGGGTAGAAGCTTATCTACCTACTTTGTGGTTATTGGTAATAGGGTCACCGATGCTTATATTGTACTAATTGTGGGTTTGTTCTTGAGAGGGTATCAAAGTCCAATTATGATGACATTGGACCCTTATGTGGCAGCGCTGGTGAAATGTACAATTGCGTATTGTGCGGGCTTGAATTGGGAAGAGAAGTCCGTATGATTAGTTAAATCAATTACATAACATTTTTAACCCTTCTTTGGCAAGCTTATTAATGCATGACATGACCAATCTTTATAGTGGTTTATTCCTTATGGTCCTGGGAATTTTCATATTTTTTATCGGTGTTAAAATGGGGCAATTTTATTCAAAAAGAATGAAAAAGAATAAATAAAATATAAAATCTAGTTGTTCTTATCCGAGGAATTTTCTTATATGAGCCGCTCTTAGTATATTCTCGTCGAGTATTTCAACATTATTTTTCTCCAAAGAATCGATAATAATATCTGTCAATTCTTTATGGCTTTGATTGGTTTCGCATTTGACTGGAATTTTTATCATGTCTTCTGAAAGACCCAGAAATTTCAATGAATTTGGATTGTAATAGGATAATGCATCTCTAATGTCAGAATCAAAACTGTTGTAATTTTTTCTTAAAAAGTCAAAATCAGAGCCAGATAAGGCATTTAATCCAATCAGTTCCGGAGGCAAACCAAGGGAATAAAGCGCTGCTGTAAATGTTATCGCCCTGGGTAGCTTCACTTTTTCCACTTCTCTTGAATAGCCAAACAATCCAATGTGCAGCTTTCTTTTTCTTCTGCTTGGAACATATCTGGCAACTTTATTTATAATATCTGCTAAATAAATTACCTGTTTCTGATATTCTTGTGAATATCTTTCTATGATATCAAGTGATTTTTCTTCATCTATTCCCTCTTGTTCAATTATTTGTGCCAATTGAATATTTTCCATAGCTTTTCTGACGTCGTTTGGAGAGTAATCGTATTTGAATGCAGACTGAATGGTAAATGTGTGGGTGTATGGATATTCTCCCAGAACATTTTCTATATTTTTCGGATTAAGATTTCCCCTAAATGGAGCGGAGCCAACACCGATTATGGGAAAAATCCTGATTCCTATATCATTTTCCGCGTCATGCAATCTATGTAATGCTATTTTATTCAGTAGCACGGCGCTAATCAATCCGTAATTCATCGCTGGATCCGATCTAGCCAGAAAAACTCTTTGATATTTCAAATTTTTATCTTTCAGATATTCTCTTACAATTTTATCTGCATTGAGCATATGGGGCATATCTTCAAATAGGGGTATGACATTGATTTTTTCAGGCTTAAACTCACCTATCCAGTCAGCTATTGTGACCCCATCCTTAAAGAGAGCATTTTGTTTTCCGACAACAAAATCTGAATAATAGCCATACACCCTGTTAATGCATTTTGATGAGGCAGTCATAGGCAATATGACTTCAAATATGGGGGCTATATCTTTTCTATAGAATAATTTTGCTGCGTCGAATGACCTTGGGATGCTTTCCAATGTTTCAAGAAGTATCTTTGCCTCTGACTTTTCAATAGTTGGATTTGGAACTCTTAATGTTAAAAAAACATCTTTTCCAAGAATTCTTTCCCTAAAAAATGGTTCATATTTTGTTAATAATTTTTTAACTACGAAATTATCTATTTCTTTTCCTTCGCAGTCCCACATCTGCTCATCGCATCCTAGAATGGAGAAAGCGTAATACGCTTCCTGTATTTCGTCCTCTCCCCCAAGTTCAGTGTTTTCAGCAAAAAAAGGGATTGTAACATTATCAGGATGCTGTGTGCTCATGCATCTGGGGATTTTAAGAACTTCTGGCATAATATTCACTAATAATGCTCATTTATAAATATCATTATTATAAAAAACTCTAAGGCAGAACCTCAGGGCATTGGAAAGCAAAAAACTTTGTTATTTCATCAGCAACTTATCTTCATCGAGCATAATCCCCAAGGCTAGACCCTTGGTATTAGGAAGAATAAATAAAATATAAAATTATTGGTGTTCTGCAAGTCCTTTTCTTTGCCTGATTTTTCTTACCACCTCAAGTTGCAATTCATTCGGAAGTTTCTGGAATTCCTGATCCATCAGGCTCGAAACTCCCCTGCCTTCTGTGGCGGATCTTAAATCGTTGCTCCATCCAATCATTTCTGCTACTGGAATCTTTGCTTTGATAAATGTGTCGTGCCCTTCCTGCCTGACATCTATCAAAACTCCCCTCTTGCTTCCAATAAGCCCAGTCACTACTCCCATGAAGTCAACAGGAGCTTCCACAAGATGCATCTGGATTGGTTCCAATATGGCTGCTCCTCCTTTCTTTAATGCGCTATGCATTCCCTCTCTTATAGCAGGATAGATTTGTGCTGGACCTCTGTGCATGTGGTCAACGTGCAATTTAGCATCCAATAATACAAACTTTGTCTTCATCATAGGTTCTTTTGCCAATGGTCCGCCGTCAATGACTAATCTCCATCCATCAATGATAGATTCAATTACTTCTGGAAGCAAGACCAGTCCGCGGGTCCTGTCTTCAAATACATTTCCCTTATATATTTCCTGATATTGCCTCGCTTCTTCATTTGGAAGTCCAAGAGCATTCAATTTCTTCCATATATCCTCTGCCTTTTTCTTTAATCTTCCTTCTGGCAATTCCCCTCTTTCTATTGCATTATAAACTTCATTTTCCAAAGGCTCTATGGAAAGGAAGAATATGTTATGCCCATTAGGCGTTCTTACCTCTATTTCATCAGAATCTTTTGTTAAAGATTCTCTATAAACAACTATCGGATTGCCCATTTTTACCTGCAATCCTTTCTCTGTTTTTATCCTTCCTTCTATAATTTCTAAATGCAATTCTCCCATTCCTGAAAGAAGATTCTCTCCAGTCTCTTCATTGATTTCGACTTTAATTGAAGGGTCTTCTTTTGCAACTTTTCTTAATACTTCAATTAACTTTGGCAGATCCTGTGATTTAACAACTTCGATAGATTTTGTAATAACCGGCTGGAAAATGTGCTTGATTTCCTCAAATTGTGTCTGTTCATTTACAGTTATTGTATCTCCGACATTGCAATTTAATCCGGAAATTGCAAGAACATTTCCGCATGGCACACTGTCCAATTGCTCAGGTTTAATTCCATTGTAAACCAGCACTTGCTGCACCCTGTATTTCTTCTTTAATTGATTTGAATAAACCTCCATTCCATTTTTTATTGTCCCGGAATATAATCTTCCCGCAGAAACTTCTTTTCCAGATCTTGGATCGATGACAATTCTTGTAATGACGAACGCAACTTCCCCATCTTTGTTGCAATTTACCAAGTCTTGGCCGAATTTGCTCTCAGGGTCCCCCCTCCATATCTTAGGAATTCTGTATTTTTGCGCAGTTATAGGATTAGGCAAATGCTTAACGGCCATGTCAAGAACAACTTCATGCAATGGCGCATTTTCCCAAACCCATTTTTTTCTTTCATTTTCAGGCATTTCATATATTTTATAGATATCTTTAAATGAAATCCCTTTCTTTTGCATGAATGGAATGTTCAATGCCCAGTTTTCTCTAGCTGAACCAAAGGCAACACTTCCGTCCTTGACATTAACCTGCCATTTTTCTTTGTATTCAGGTTCGGCAATCTGCATGATATGCCTGTTGAACTCTGCAATTAATTTTGTAAATCTCTCTTGCATTTGTTCAGGAGTCAATTTCAATTCCTTGATTAGTCTGTCAACTTTGTTGATAAATAGAACTGGTTTTACCCTTTCTCTTAATGCTTGTTTCAGTACAGTTTCAGTCTGGGGCATTATTCCTTCTACAGCACAAACTAAAACAAAAGTGCCGTCAATAGCTCTCATAGCTCTTGTAACATTTCCAGAAAAATCAACGTGTCCAGGAGTGTCAATTAAATTAATTAAATATTCTTTTCCCAGATATTCATGAGCCATGCTTACATTTGCTGCATCAACCGTCATTAATCTTTCCTGCTCGTCCGAATGCTGCCAGGTTGCCATTCCCTCATCCAAGTCTCCGGCATTTTTAGTAGCCATCATACCTGCCGCAGCTAAAAGAACATCTGTGAAAGCAGTTTTTCCATGGTGTATGTGCGCGCTGGTAGCTACGTTTCTTATATTTTCCCTTCCCAATGTCAATCTTTCTATTTTGTGTAAGCTTCCTTCTTTCTCTACCATTGTTTACCTCCAGTAAACAATCCTTGCTTTCTTAAACTTTCATAAAGTTTATTTTCTACCATAGTTATATTATAATCTCATATCAATCATGAGAATAAATGTTGATAATAAAGAGGGTTTTTAAAGCTTTTTAGTATATTTCTTAGAATTTCTTTCCTACAGTAAGTCCCATATATTGTCCTTCTTTGTAATTATCCTTTCTCTTTTCCATAAATACAGAAAAATTAAAATCTCCTAACCTAAATAATAACGAAGAATTAATACTTTGGTAGGCATATCCTTTGAAGTCTGAGAACATATATCCACTAACCCCAATATAGATATTTTTATACAATTGTACCCCTTTGTATAAGTTAATGCCCAGATTGTCTGCATTATATTCTAAAGAATGATTATAAAACAAGCTTAAGTCAATGCTCAAGAGGCCAGTCAATGCAATTCTCCTGCTTAACCAAGACGATAAATAGCCTTCTGAATCTGTTCTTTTCTGGCTTTTTTCAAAATTCTGAGAAATTTTCATTCCAACGCTATTTCCAGTGTAAAAGCCCATTATACTTGGATAAGTTATTCCTGTCTCTAAGATTGTTTTTTCAAGGTCAAATTTCCTGCCTTCTAGATAAGCATTAGAATAAGGAATTTTTAACTGCGAATTGATTTTTGCTATTCCTAGCTCATCTGTTACACTTGGGAGAGAAAATTTAATTTCTCTTTCGTTAGAGCTTACTCTTAAAATATCCTCTTCAGCTAAAGAAGCAGAACAAGCTAATAATAATGCTCCCGCAATCGATGCTCTCCTCTTAATTAAACTCACAAAATCAAATAACTTAAAGAGTATATAATATTTATGAAAGTTTAAGCATAATTCTAAACATAATCCTAGTCTGTAAGAATATATATAATGCAAACAAGAATTTATCTGGCCGAATCAGCCTGTTTTTCAGATTCATTTCTTTTTGAGCAGGCATAGCTTTCCATGCTTCCTTCACCTGCCCTCATAATTTCTTCTGCGAGAGAGTCTGCCATTTTCTTTTTCTTCCCAAAAGATCTGCCATAAGCTCCAATAGTCATCCATCTAATTGCGAGGTCTATTCTTCTTATTGGGGAACAGTCAACTGCCTGGGGGTATCTTGCTCCAGCATGCTCAATAACTGTAATCTCGTCCCTAGGAGAGCCATTCTCAATAGCAGCTACAAAGATCTGAACAGGATTTTTTCCAGTTTTCTTTTCAATTATCTTCAATACTTCAAGAACAGTCTTCATATTTCTGTTATATTTTCCAGAACTCCATGATGTTATTATTTTATGTTTCTTTCCAACATGCCCCGGAACTTGCAACCTTGCAGCCAGCCTCTCAACAATATTAACTTTTGTCTTTGCGAGCTTAGTTTTTATTCTTCCATGGCTTTTTAATAATAATTTTGGAGCAAGATTTATGTATGGCTTCAATGCAGGGTCCTTTATTTCTATATTAGAAACGTCATAAAGGTCGAATATCTTAAATCCTTTTTGTTCTTGTGTTTGTTCTGTCATTTGAAAAATACTCCGCATCATCCTTATGGCATGAACATACTCCGGATGTGCCGTCTATGATTGGCATTTTATGCTATCCTCCTTGATTCTGCTTGGTGAAACATAATCAGCATATACAACTGGTTTTGCTACGCTTGCGTTACTCAAATCTAAAGTTCGATAAATAGCTCTTAGAGGAATCTGGTTATTTCTCACATAATATCCATTATTTTTAGGATCTCTATTTTCTGTGAATGGCATGTGCCTCACTCTGCTAACTACTCCTTCAGCAAGTGTAGCATTGTCTGCTCCAATTACTACAACTTCTTCCCCGACATGACGTCTCATAAAACTTCTCTTGTTCATTATCTTCTACCTTTTTCTATCTTGCCTTTCCACAATAAATGCAAAGGCTGATCGTTTACTTTAATTACTGTGAATCTGATTCCAGGAATATCGCCCGGAGAACGGCCCATTCTTCCGCCAATTCTTTCAATCAAAACTTCATCGTGCTCATCAATAAATTTCTGAGCAAGGTTTCCCGGGATGAATGCCCCAACAGAAATTCCATTCTTAATCAGCTGAACTTTGCAGCATTTTCTCATTGCAGAGTTAGGCTGTCTTGCTTCTTTTTGAAACTTTGAAATAACTATTCCTTTTGCCTGCGAGCTCCCTTCCAGAGGATCGAATTTTATTTTAAGATTAAGAGTTCTTTTTTTATGGGCTTTTTGGCTCCATCTATGTTTCTTTCTGTTTTTCATCAATTTTCTTGCATTCATTAATCCCATTGTATGTTTATGCTTAATTTTTTCGCTTTTTAAACCTTTCATTTATTAAACCTTGCTTTCCGTGAGCTTTTCTAAAGACCATTTTAAACCTTTCACTCGTGAAACCTTAAACTTACTTAAGACTTTGTAAGTCTTATTTTGAACCCTTTATTTATTGGTTCTGTCAAATTAAAAGGTAATGGCTAATTTCATCATCAATATTTTATGATAATATCCTAAACAAACTTTGATGTTTTATCGTCGTAATATTAATATTTATCTCCCTACATTACTTTTAACTCAAGGCTGAAATCATCCCTTATGATTTCCTTCAGTTCTTCGAATCTTTTCTTGTTTCTTCCGAGCAGATTAGCTTTATTCTGCATACTCCCCGCAGTTATTATCAGCTCATTTTCTTTTATTTCTATAGATTTAAATTGAGCAGGTTCAATTATGCTTCTGACAAATCTTTCTATATCTTCAGTTCCATTTGATTCCTGAACAATTCTTACCCTCTTCCCCATTTTTTCCTGCAGATAATAAATGTTGCTGGCATTTTTTCCTATCGCCTGCGCCATGAAACCTTTAGGCACAGCAAAGATTATGGCGTTATTATAAAAAAAACACCTGGTGGTTTTCACTCCAGTTACCTTATCTAGAAGATTAATATATCTCATTAACTGCATGTTTAACTGCATTTTCTCACTCCTTCTTACCTTTCTCGGGCTTTTTCACCAAAGGTCCGGTTATTTTTACAAGAAGTCCTGGAAGTCCAGTCCCAACAGGTATGGGCTGGTTAAGCAGGATATTTTCAATTACAGATTTCAGCTCGTCTCTTCCGCCTTTTATTGTAGCATCAACAAATTGTTTGTCCGGTGTTTCGAATGTTGCTCTTGCAAGAATTGACGCCTTGTCAGAAATTATTCCCATTCTTGTAACTCCTTTAACAACTCCGGATGAAGTCATTGCATCTGCAACAAGCTTTAAATGCCTCTCATTAACATCAAGTCCCTGAGATTCCATAACTTCCTTAATTTCTCTGACAATTGTTTCTCTAGCTGCCTCAATTCCAAATGTTCCGGAAACGTCATGAATATCGTTGGAGAATACTCTCTCCTTGTTTATTCCTTTAACAGTTATTGCATCTGCCAAATTAGAACCGGCAGTCATTATAACATAATCTCTCCCCCTTTGTGCTACAACAACCTGTGAGATTCCCTTAACTCCCGAGATTATAGTATCTTTTAATTTTTCTTTAAGCCTGTACATTTCCTTGAAGTCTTTATCCTGCAAAGTAAGGGTTATTCTCAAGTCATTTCCTTTAACTGAAAATCCTTTTTCATGCAATCTGTCAATTATCTTTTGAGGTCCGGAGTGGACTGTCTTCAAAGCCTTTGCATCAAGCTCAATTTCAATCTTTTTGTTTGCAAAATCCACTTTTATCTCAGAAACAATTTCTTTTAATTTAACTTCCTTTATTTTTTCAGCAAGAACTTTTGCTTCCTTTTCATTATTATAATCTCTTTCTAAGTATAATGTCATCAATGGCGTAGAAGGCTGCTTTCTGGCATCGAGAATTTCTACAAGTCTTGGCAATCCTATTGTAATCTGCATTTGGGCGACTCCTGCAGCATGGAATACGTTCAAAACCATCTGGGTTGAAGCTTCTCCAAAGCTTTGAGCAGTTATAACTCCAACAGCTTCCCCCGGGCTTACTTTATCATCTTTTAAGTGCAATCTTGCAACATCTTTCCCGTCATCACCATATGCAAATTGCACGATATTTTCAGAGGCATCCCTGACTGTTCCGTCATATTCAACCTTTAAGTCCTGCAGTGCAGAGACTAATCTTCTATAGAGATATCCGGATTTAGGTGTTCTTAATGCCAAGTCCATAAGCGCGTCTCTTCCTGTTATCGCCCCAAAAAAGAACTCTGTTGGGCTTAATCCGGAAAGGAATGAATTCTTTATGAAACCCCTTGCTTCTGGGTTAAGGTCATGCTTTTTGAAGAAACTTAATGTTCTATCTTTATATCCTAAGCTGATTCTTTTGCTCCATAGAGACTGCTGTCCTACGCAACAACCTATCTGTGTAACATTTGTCATGCTTCCTCCAGCTTTTGATGCGATCATCTTATTCAAGTTTGCATCATGCGGGAAGTTATCAGAAACAACTTTAGCAACTTCAGTTCTGACATCGTTAAGTATCTGCAATATTCTTGTTTCTCTTGTTTCCTCCAATGTCTTTCCAGGGATTATTTCAAGTTCTCCATTTTGCTCCTTCTTTATAATTTCCGTTGTCTTCTTTTCTGCTTCTGCAACTATTTCTTGAGTTATTTTCTTGACTTTATCACTGACATTAATATCTTGCAATGCTATAGTGTATCCTCTTCTGGATAAGTGAACTGTTCCAAGCGTGAACGCCTTTGATATTGTATCAACAGCAACCTCCCTTCCAAATTCTTCATCTATAATCTTGACCATTTTTCCTTCTTCCGCGCCGAATGCGTTGCTTCCAGTTATTTCTTCCGGAATCTTTATGCTGCTCCCCTTAGGAATTATTTGCGCGAAAACAGCTCTTCCATCTATCTTCTTGCTCTTCGAATTATTAATAATTCCGGCAGAAAATAATAATTGGTCAGCTTCCGCCTTGTTCAATTCATCTTTTCCTAATATATATGCCCCGGTAATAGCATCTGCGATAGTTCCGCATAAGTTTGTGTTATTTTTTGAAGAAATTATATTATTGCTTATGTTCAAAAGCACTCTCGCTTCCGCCAGCGCTTCTTCATTTTGAGGGCTGTGAATGTTCATTTCATCCCCATCAAAATCTGCGTTATAAGGGAATGCAGCCGCAGGATGAAGTCTGAATGTTCTATATGGAAGAACTTTGACATAGTGAGCCATCAATCCCTGCTTGTGAAGTGTAGGGTGCCTGTTGAAAAGCACAACGTCCCCATCTCTCAAATGTCTTTCAATTTTATATCCTTGCTGAATTTCATTAACAAGCTCCTCCTTTAATTCTTCTGTTACTTTCTTTCTTCTTCCATCCGGTCTTATAACATAACTTGCTCCAGGATAATTATCCCCTTTCTTGATTAATTCTTTCATTTCATCTATATTCAATGTTGTTACAGTTTCAGCAACCGTAATTACTTTTGCAACTTCATACGGGACTCCAACCTCATTTAATTTTATGAAAGGGTCTGGTGATACAACTGTTCTGGCAGAATAATTAACTCTCTTTCCTGCAAGATTGTGTCTTATTCTTCCCTCTTTTCCTTTTATTCTTTCTGTAATTGTCTTCAATGGCTGTCCGGATCTATGCCTTGCTGGTGGAATTCTCGAAACATTATTGTCAAAGAATGTTGTTACATGATACTGCAATAAATCCCAAAGATCTTCAATAATAACTTCGGGAGCCCCTGCATTCAAGTTTTCCCATAACCTTTGGTTTGCTCTTATAATATCACTTAACTTATGAGTCAAATCGTCTTCGCTTCTTTCTCCTGTCTCCAGTGTAATGCTCGGCCTGACAGTTACAGAAGGAACCAAAAGCAATGAAATAATTGCCCACTCAGGCCTGGCAGTCTTTGCATTAACTCCTATTCTCTTCAATTCTTCATCCTTAATATTCAGCAATCTATCCTTAATTTCTATAGGATTCAATCTTTTCTTTCCAACCATGAATGTGCTCGGTTTTTCCAGCTTTACTTTCTCGAGCATTTCAGAGCAATATGGACACTTCTTGATATCCCTCGCCTTTTTAGCCCTCTGCCCCGGAGTTAACTCTTTTTGTTTTTCTTCAGTAAGCAGTAATTTCCCGCACTTTGCACAGAATGATCTCAAGCAAACTTCTATCAGAGGAATATACTTAATGTGGAAAACAGGCCTTGCAAGTTCTATGCTTCCTGGATGCCCGGGACATTCCTTGACTCTTTTTCCGCAAGTCCTGCACCTTACTCCGGGGTCTATTGCTCCTAATCTTAGATCCATTAATCCCCCATCAACAGGGAACCCATCAATATCATATAGTTCAGGAGTTACTATCTTTGCCGCGCTGACTTTCTTTATTTTCTCAGGACTGAGCAAACTGAACTTTAATGCGCTTACTTGTTTTCTGAAAAATTGTTCCATCATTTTTTTATCTCCTCTAATATATTATAATCAATAACTTTACTATTTTCGATTATTATTCTCTGTCCATCGCATCCAGTGGTTATTGTCATCTGCATATCATCTCCGATTAACATCTCAAATGCTCCGGGCTGCCCGATCTGTTTTTTTGCTAAATTTTTCATATTTAAACTCCTTCCATTAATGTTTTCATCGTGCGTATTTCTCCTTTAATTCAAATGAGGTGTGAATTCCCAATCCAAGAAGTTCATCAACTAGTAATTTGAATGCATATGAAACCTCTATGGCTTCCGACTCATTGCTTCCGCAGATATCACATCCAATTTTATTTCTTAAAGTATCTTCATATGTCATATTTCCGCATTCTTTGCAAATCCAGATAACTGTCTTGTCAGAATCATATCTTTCTTTCAACAGCAATGATGCTCCATGCCCTGCTAATGCCTGCTGCTCCATTTCCCCCAGTCTTAGTCCTCCCCCCCTCGCTCTTCCTTCAATAGGCTGCCTTGTCAATAATGCAACTTTTCCAGAAGCTCTTGCGTGAAGCTTGTTTCCGACCATGTGCTTCAATTTCAAATAATACATATTCCCAATATAAATTTTAACATCCATTTTTTTTCCAGTAATTCCATTATACATAGATTCTTTTCCGTCATAGCTGAATCCCATCTCCCTCAATTGCTCCTCCAATTCCTCGGCAGTTTGTCCTGCGAATGGAGTTCCGTCAATTATTTTTCCATTTGTAGAAGCTACTTTTCCGGCTAATAATTCAATAAGATATCCTATTGTCATTCTGCTCGGGATGCCTTGCGGGTTGAACATCAGATCCGGCTTTACCCCCCTTCCAGTGAACGGAATATCCTCGGCATCAGCAATTAATCCGACTACTCCTTTTTGCCCATGAGGCGTAGAGAATTTGTCTCCTATTTCTGGAAGTCTCAAATCTCTTGTCCTGACTTGTGCAATTCTATTTCCTTCCTGATCTACTGTGACAAATACAGCATCAACTGTTCCTTTTTCTTCCTGTCTGACTGCAACGCTGGCTTCTTTTTTTGCTTGGATGCTTATGTCTTTTGCCTCAGACAAGAATTTAGGGGGAGTTACTTTTCCAATCAATACTTCCCCTTCATTCATAGAAGCTTCGGGGAATGCGATTCCATCATCTTCCAAATATTTATATGACATTTCGGTCCTATAACCAGAAACATCCTTATCTGGAATAAGTATTTCATCTGACAATCCTCCAGCATATTGCAATTCTGTTGTGGAATATGGCCTAAAATAAGTTGATCTGCCCATTCCTCTGTCAATGCTTGCTTTATTCAACACAACAGCATCTTCCAAATTATATCCTTCGAAAGGCATAATTGCTACAACAATATTTTGCCCAGCAGGATATACATCAAGAGTGTCATACACAAAACTTCTAACAATTGGCTTTTGTGGATAATGCAGCACAGAAACATCAGTATCTAATCTTACAAGATAGTTTGCAGCATAAATTCCCAAGCTCTGCTTTAATGTCTTGCTTCCTCTTATCAATCTTGATCCTGGATCGTGGTTTGCAAATGGGACTAAACTTGTAATAAGTCCGAATAAATCCACCCAGTCTACTTCCAAATGAGTATGTTCGCTTGTTAATTTATCTTGTAATAAAGAAACATATGCATTATCTTCTTCGGCAGCATCAATATATTCAACTATTCCCTGGCTAATTAAATCACTCCATGTTATTTTTCCCTCTTCTAAAAGTTCCAAATGCTCATCTCTCAATCTGCTGGCACTATTTTCTACAACTATTAAAGGCCTGAGAACTCTTCCAACTTCAGTTGACATGAGAATTATTCCAGTATCTTCATCAAATCTAACACTTAATTCCTTCGGTAATTCAGAGTTTCTTCTTGCCCATCTTGCTTTGTCTGCAAATTCTCCAGGATTGCTGACAAATCCAATTGCTCTTCCATTGAAAAACACGTCGCTCCCATTCTCTGCATTCAATCCAAGCTCCTTGAATTTTTTCATTACGGCAGGCTCATCAAATTCAAGATGAGTTGAAATTTTTGCTAATATAGATAAGTTCTTTCTTAATCCAAGCTCTCCTCCTTCCGGGCTTTCCGTAGTGCAGAATCTTCCATAATGTGTCGGATGCAATGTTCTGGCCAGGAAGTTCTCCTGTTCTCCCGGAAGCATAGAAGTAACTCTCATCAGCTGTGAAAGCATTGCAAGATAGTTCGTCTTGTCCATATTCTGCGTAACTCCAGACCTTTCTCCAATCCAGCTTCCTGTTGCAATTGCTGATTCAATTCTGTGCGTGAATAAAGTAGATTTAGCGATAGTCTTTAATGAATAAAATTTCTTTCTCTTTGCAATCTTCTGCAATGAATATTGGACATCTCTTACAAGAATGTTTATGTTTACTCTGAACAAGTCGGACATCAAATCTCCCGAAAGTTTTACTCTCTTGTTTGCATAATGGTCTTTGTCTGTTCTGATATTTTTGTTTTCTTTTGCCAGAAGATATAATCTTAGCAACCTGCACAATGTCAGTGCTTTTTCCTGCCTGGATGTTTTTTCCAAACCTATATGCGGCAGAAAGAAGGAATCTATTCTCTGCTTGACTCTGTCGATAATTTCTTTTCTTGTTCCTTGTATTCCCGCTTTTTCCGCAAGAAACATCATCGCCTCTTCAGCATCCTGCAATTCTGCGTACTCATAGAGGTTAACTATTAAGCAGTCATTTTCATGTCCTATGTATTTAGCAATCTCTGCTTCCTTTGTTATTCCAAGGCATTTTAACACAACAAGAGCGGGAATATTCTTCAATCTTGAGAAGCTGAGCTCTAGTATTCCATCGTGTGTCTCTGAGATAGTTGTGGGAATTCTGTAAGAGCCCCTCTGTGAAAATAATTTTAATGTTAATCCAAGCCTTCCCTCCTCTATAAATGGCTGGTTTGCAGCAAGGTCTTCAGACATTACAATGACTTTTTCATTTCCATTAATTATGAAATATCCTCCAGGATCCAATGGGTCCATGTAGTTTTTTCTTAACTCTTCCTTATCCATTCCGAATGTGTTGCATGCCAGGCTCTTGACAATTATAGGGATTCTTCCAACTTCAACTTCAGCGCTGTCGGTTTGATCTCCATACTTGATGCTCAATTCAATGAAAACAGGAGCAGAATAGGTAAGATTTCTCAATCTTGCGATTGCGGGAGTAATTTGAGTTGAACTTCCATCTGCTTCAATAATATTTGGTTTTTCTATTCTGACTTTGCCGAGTTTTATTTCGACTTCTTCATTTTCCAAATTGTCATTTATTTCATTGACAATTTGCTGCATCTTATTTTTCAAGAAATCATTGAAAGAAAGAATGTTTGATTCTACAAGAGAATGCTGCTCAAGATATTTTTTAACAAGAAGGTGTTTCTCAGCCATTAAACTACCACCCTGAAATATATGTTTACTTTGTCGCCGTCTTTTCTTTCAACTTTTAATATTTCCCCCCTGACACAGCCAGCAGGAACAGCAGGGTCATCTGCCTTTATTTTTGCCAATTGCGAAACAGAAAGATTATATTTTTCCAATAGTTTCTTTACCTCTTCAGGTTTCAGTTTTGTATGTTTTGGCTGTAATTCGTGCATTCTAAGTTGAATAGCTCTCTCAGGGAAAATATTTAATATAGGGTGATAACAAGTATTATAAAAGTGGCTTTTTAAACTTTTCTAAGTGAAAGTCCATCGTGGAACACAGTAAAAACTAGTATTTTTCGAGAAAAAATACGATACAAATATCCCTTTCTAAGACATAACTTATATATAAATATTGTTGTTATCTGTGGGCAAGAATGTAAACATCTCCAGCATTATCATCTTCTTTAAATCTAAGTTCATTTGAACTAAGCATTTCATGCAAAGCCAAACCCAAGTAAAATGGACCTCTGCCATTATATTTCCTATTTAAGTCATTGAAGCCATCACTTAATGTATAAGAGCTTAATCTGTCGCATGGCCATCCCTTTGCTACAGCCCTTTTTCTTAGAAAATCAATAAAATCGCTTTTAAAATCAGCAGTTCCTTGTTTAATAAATTCTTCAACGCTCATTATTTTAATGCACTTGAACTAATTAAAAACCTTTGTATTACTGACAGGATAGAAATAAAATGGCCCCGAAGGACAATAAGAATCTATTGAATGCCTTATTATTAAGCTTAATAATCTGAAGTTTATATATTCTTCTATTTTCATTTTGAATTTTGAAAAGTTGCGGATTTTTTTCAATCTTTCAGCACTATAAGGTTAAGAGAGATAACAAAAATGAGAACAATCATAACACTATCAATAGAAAGAGAAATTGTAAATAAAATTAATTCTCTAAAAGGATTAGTTTCAAGATCTCGTTTTATTGAACAAATGCTTAAGGAGGTGTTGAAAAATGGAAATGAAAGTCCCAACAACTCCTAACTGGTTTAACATTCTCAAAGAAGAGATTAAAAAAGGGAAGACTGACGAGTCTTCCTCTGACGCTAATAAACATGAAAAAGAAGGTAAAGACAGCTCATAAAGAAGGGCGATTTGACTTTGATCAAATTGTCTTAGCTAGAATAAATAGTTGTAAATGCAGACCTAGTGGTATCATAACTTTCCCTGAAATTTTTATGGTCTTGGGGAGATCTCTTCAATTAAAAAAACAGGATGTTTGGAAGTTACTTTTCTATTTACAGAGAAAGCGCAAGATAAAAATAATTAGATTTAAGGGAGTCAAAACATGAATAAAAAAGATACTCCCGTTATTGGCTACGACGAAAGAGAATTAGATGAATTGATTAAACAACACCCGGGAGCAGAAGGCCCTATAAGAAAGATTGTAAAAGATAAATCTGAATATTATTCTAAAAATCCTTTTTATCAAAAAGAGAAAACTATCTATATAGAGCAGATAAAGAAGTTTTTCACGTTTAGAAATTTGAGTTTTAAAGAAGAAAAGGAAAGCAAAGAAAAAGCTGAAAAAAAGATTGAGAAGAAAGAAGATAAGCTCAAGATAATTTATGATAAGGATTTAAGCAGTTTAGAGATTAAGCCTATTGATTGGATTATTGAAGAATTGATTCCTAAAAATTCTATTTGTGTTATCGGGGGTAAAAGAGGAACTTATAAGAGCGCTACTTCAGTCGTTTTGAGTTATAGTATAGCACAGGGTTTGCCTTTTCTAAATAAGTTTTCAACTAAAAAGACAAAAGTTCTCTACATTGACGCAGAGAATGATGTTTCTCTAATAAAAGATAGGGTTGATAAGATAAAGAAGGGATTGAATTTAAACACAGATTCAGATGTGGCTTTTTTGCCTTATGCAAGATTTAGATTTGATGATCCTTCCGAAGTTGAAAAACTTAAGAGAACATTAGAAGATTTTAAGCCAGAGGTTATTGTAATAGATAGCTTTAGAAGATTTATAGGATTTGATGAGAATGATGCGGGCTTTATCTCTAATTTATTTACAAACCATTTAAAGCCAATTACCGAGAAGTATGGCGTTACTTGGATATTACTTCATCATCTAAGGAAAGGCATGGCTGGAAAGAATCCAATTGATGATATGGATGAGTTAAGAGGAAGCTCAGATTTAGCAAATTGTGCAGATATAATCTTGATCTTGCAGAGAAATAGAGGCTCTGAAAACAGCTTTATTCTAAAGCAGGCCAAATGCAGGTATAAACAGGAAATGGATCCTAAAAGGGTTAATTTTGAGTGGACTGAAGATAGTTTGAGGATGGAATGTGCAGGGGATGCTGAAGATGCTCTCTGTGCAGATGAAGAGTGCGCGAAGAGGATTATTAAATTCATGGCGGAGCATCAGAAAACCACACTATATACCTCTGAGGCTATTGAGGCAATGAAATCTTACAAGTATTCTAAGGCAACGGTAGAACGAGGACTTAAAATGAACCTTGATAATAATATTTTGATTAAGCCAAGAAGAGGATATTATGAACTCAATCCAGAGAAAAACAAACCCTCGGAACCACAGAAGCCTCTTGATGCATTTGAGTCTAAAGATTCTAATAAACCCTCAGAAACATCAGACTATAAGATAGAGAGGGTTGTGATGGATGGCACAGAGTTCGTAAAGGTAGAATAATATGCTCAATCTTCCCAGAATGTTTTGCGTACCGCAAAAACAACGGGAAGATAGCCCTTAAAGCTCGAACCAATCTACCTTTTTCATAAGTTATAGCTGGTTCTCGCTTACAGCATACGCAAACCGTAAGTGCAAGGGCTAAAGCCTTCGTTTATGTTCATAAACGAACTTTTCTTACGAAAAGCTTTGCCCTTACTCAAAAATCCAAAAGGGAGTTATTGCGTTTTTCGCATAAGAGCGCTCTTATGCAAACTTTTGGATTTTTGTTTGCTCTAAAGGGTTCTTTCGCTCCTTCGTTCCAATTCACCTCCCAACCTCCTCTTGTAACGATAGTCGCTCAATTCACTTCGCCTGCAGGAGTTCGGCTTGTTCACCCATTGCCACCCACCCCCAACCCCCTCCCTCGAGGGAGGGGGCTTAGATGTTATCTCTTACCACTAATTGTTATGTTTATCACACTGGTTACTCCTATCGCTGTTAAACAACTTGCAATAGCAACATTTATTCCATCAAGAAAAAATGCCCAGACTATTGCTGAGATTAACCATAGACCGAGAAAAACTAATCCTTTCTCTACAAATTGTTGTCCTTTCTTATTCATTTGATTGCCTCCTGTTTTAATTGTTCTTTGCTTTTACAGGAAGGCCAGAATTCTAAGATGTCTTCCTAACACCTTTTTATCATTATCCTAATAAACATCTCTTGTATTTATATTTTATTATGCGCAATTTCTAAATTATTTTATTTATAGTATAGTGGATTTCAGGAAAATTTTTCAAAAGATAGTTTTTTATAACCTCTAAGGTACTTATGGCTATGCCTTACAAATTATCGCCTTCTGCATTGAGTCTTATGGGAGAATGTCCAAGATGTTTCTGGTTACATCATAACAAGAACAAGAAAAGACCATCTGGAATATTCCCCTCTTTGCCTTCTGGAATGGATGGGATTCTAAAAACACATTTTGACAAGTTTAGAGATAAGGGAAAGTTGCCTCCTGAATTGAAAGAGAATAAGGATTGTAAAGGGTGCAAGCTGTTTGAGGATAAGGAGTTATTGGTTGTTTGGAGAAACAACTTTAAGGGAATTTCTTTGAAAGATAAGGAAGGGAATGTTTTACATGGAGCAGTAGATAACCTTCTAGTTAAGGGTAAGAAAATCATTGTTTTAGACTATAAAACAAGAGGTTTCCCTTGTAAAGATGATACGGCAGATCACTATCAAAATCAGTTAGATATTTACAATTATCTTCTTAGGAAGAATGGCTATGAAACAGAGGATTATTCATTCTTGTTGTTCTATGTACCTAAAGAAGTAACTGAGACGGGTGAAGTAGTGTTTGACACAACTCTAAAGAAAATGAAGATAGATGTGAAGAATGCAGAGCAAATATGGAAGAAAGCTTTAAAGTTGCTTAGTGGTCCTTGTCCGAAAGATAGCCAAAAGGAAGAAGAATGTGAATGGTGCAAGCTCATACAGAGCGAAGATGGAGAATAAGTAAAAGATTAAAAACTATCATTTACTAAAAAACTTATGCCAAGAATTAAACGCAGAAAAATCCCAATAAAACAACGCTCAAGCGCTCATGAATTTAACGACCAAGTTAAACAATATACATACCAATATCAAAAGAGGGCAAATAATCCGCCTGTTGGACTTGTTAGTGCTGAAACTGATCATTTAAATGGAATAAAGAAGTATGAATATGATCCTTATTTAGACCCCAAACTACAATGGACTGGAAAAAAAGAAGGAATGAGTTTTGATGTTGATACTGTTTCTCTTCATGTTCATGAAAGAATAGATCCCCTAACAATTATTGAAAATGTTAAGAAAAAAGAGGAAACTGCTCAAATGCAGCTTTTTCACTACTTTGAATCTGCAGGAAGTAATTTGCCAATAAGAGAAGCAATTGAATTCTATAAACATAGTCAAAATTGGTCTAATCGTTTAATTGCAGGAGATTCTTTGATAATTATGAATTCTCTTTTAGAAAAAGAAGGAATGTCTGAAAAAGTCCAGATGATTTACATTGATCCTCCTTACGGAATTAAATATGGTTCAAACTTCCAGCCGTTTGTAAATAAAAGAGATGTCAAAGATGGGAAAGACGAAGATTTGACACAAGAACCCGAAATGATTAAAGCGTTTAGAGATACTTGGGAGCTAGGAATTCACTCTTATTTGTCTTATTTAAGAGATAGATTAAAACTTGCGAAAGAACTTTTGACAGAAAGCGGAAGTTGTTTTGTACAAATATCTGATGAGAATTTGCATCATGTAAGAGAGATTATGGATGAAGTATTTGATTCAAAAAACTTTGTTACAATTATTCCATTCAGAACTGCAACCTCTCAACCCTCCAACAATATAGGGCAAGTCTATGATTTTTTATGTTGGTATGCAAAGGATATTAAAAAATTAAAATATAATCAATTATATTTAGAAAGAGATTTTCAACAAAAAACAAATACTTTTGATTGGATTCAAACGACTAATGGAAAGGTTAGAAAATTGAGTAATGATGAAAAAGATAATCAGTCAATGTTACCCGAAGGTAATTTAATAAAACTCACCGATATTGGCGGAATGAAAGAAGAACAACTTGAAACCTTGAAAAGAGCAAATAGGTTGTTTGAACTTAATGGAAAAACTTACGGTATGAGATTTGAAAAAGATTTTCCAGTTGTGGGATTGATCAATACTTGGAATGATACGGTTACAAGTACCTTTGCAAGCAATAAACGTTATGTTGTAGAAACAAATACCAAAGTTATTGAAAGATGTTTATTAATGACGACTGACCCTGGAGATTTGATTTTAGACCCAACGTGCGGAAGCGGAACAAGTGCTTATGCTGCGGAAAAATGGGGAAGAAGATGGGTAACTTGCGATACTTCGAGAGTTTCTATAACCTTGACAAAAGAGAGTCTTATGACTTCTATTTTTGATTATTATGAATTATCACACCCTTCTGAAGGAGTTAATTCGGGCTTTAATTATACTAAAGTCCCGCATATTACTATGAGCTCAATTGCAAATAACGAACCAAAACAAGAAGAAACTCTTTATGATCAACCTTTAATTGATAAAAAAAGAAAAAGAGTTACAGGACCTTTTACTTTAGAAGCAGTTCCGTCCCAAAGAGTTATAAGTTTTGAAGCTGTAGAGAAAATAGCTCAAGAACCAGATATGACAATTGCTCGTTCTGGCGAAACAATAAAACAAAATGATTGGATTGATGAAATGTTGGCAACAGGAATAAGAGGAAAGGCAGGTCAAAAGATAGAATTTACAAGAATAGAAACATTAGGTGGGACAAGATTTGTTCAGGCTGAAGCAGAAACGAAAGATGGACAGAAGGCAGTTATTTCATTTGGTCCTCAATATGCTCCTTTAGAACAAAGACAAATTGAATTAGCAATCGATGAGGCCCAGACATTAGTTCCAAAACCGAAAATGGTTATTTTTGCTTCTTTCCAATTTGATCCTGAAGCTGCAAAAGACATTGATGAATTAAAATGGCCTGGAGTAAACATTCTAAAGGTTCAAATGAATACTGATTTGCTTACAAATGACTTAAAGAAAAAGAGATCAAACAGTGAATCTTTCTGGTTAATGGGACAACCAGATGTAGAAGTCAAGAAACAAGGAGAAAAATATGTTGTTCAAGTAAATGGTTTTGATTATTATAACACGAAAACGGGAGAAATTGAATCAGGAGATTCTTCTAAAATTGCAATGTGGGAGTTAGATACTGATTATGATGGAAGAAGTCTATATCCTCGGCAAGTCTTTTTCCCAATGGCTGGAAATGGCGAAGGTTGGGATAGGCTTGCTAAAAGTGTTAAAGCAGTTATTGATGAAAACTTAATCGAGCAATACAAAGGAAATAAATCAATCCCATTTAAATTAGGTAAAAATGGAAGAATTGCAGTTAAAATTATAGATGATAGGGGAATTGAATCCTTGAAAATT
>JAGVXK010000003.1 GCA_018303825.1 Candidatus Pacearchaeota archaeon | reverse complement strand
GAGATGACAAAGAAGCTAAGTTGCATAGGAAAGATAAAAAGAAACACATTTTAAATAACAAGGAGGTTAATTAAAAATATGTTGATTGCGGCTTTTCCGGATGTAAAAGGGATAGGCATGAAAGTAGCAAAAGCGCTAAAGGCAGATTATACAACTATTGATGTAAGGGATTTTCCTGATGGAGAATTTAATCTTAAACTTAGAAAGAATCCGGGGCATAAGAAAGTTGTCATAATAAATAGTTTGATAAAAGACCCCGATGAGAAGATAATTGAGACTGTTCTGGCTGGCGGGATTGTTAGAGATTATGGCGCGAAAAAGGCCATCCTTGTTGCGACATATTTCCCATATATGAGGCAGGACAAGCATTTTAAGAAGTTTGACTCTTTCTCAAGCAAACATGTTGTCGGGTTGTTCAGGGATTTTGACAAGATAATTGCCATTGACCCCCATTTGCACAGGATACATAATCTTTCTCAATTATCAGGAAAGGCAAAAAGCATATCAGTGAATAATCTAATTGTTAATTATATAAAAAAGAAATTTAAGGGAGATTTTGAAATAATTGGCCCCGACCATGAAAGCAAACAGTGGGCGAGAGTTATCGCTAAAGGATTGAAGAAAAAGGTTATAATTCTGAAAAAGACAAGACTTGGAGACAAGAATATAAGACAGAATTATGCAAAATTCCAAAAAAGCAATTTAATAATTATTGATGACATCATATCAACAGGTAGGACATTAGTGGGGGTTATTAAAATGGCTAAAAAACAAGGGGCAAGAAGAAAAATAACTTGCATAGGCATTCATGGAATTCTTGTAGGGAATGCCGATAAATTAATCAGAAAGCATGCCGAGTTGATTACAACTAATACAATACCTAATAAATATGCTAAAATAAATATTTCCCCCAGGATAGTTGAAGAGTTGAAGAAGGAAAGATGAAGAGAGTAGTTGTCAATTATAGTTAAAGACTTTAATTTCCAACCATAATTGCGATTATCACTTTAAGCAACATTGGATTTTGTCTTTGATAAAATATCTAATTAAATAAATATATTATCATGGCAATTTATTCCTAGTAAATTATTTATCTCGTGCACTATATTTTAGGCAAAAGAATCGACATATGTCCAATGATATTAAGTTGTTCTAAGGGATAGTTATTTTATGTACGGTTATTTCTTGTTTTTCTTTTCTGCTTCTTGTTCTTTTTGGATTTCTTCTATTAACTGACGAAAGGCATTTGCGTAGATTTCTGCTCTTTCCATTAACTGGATTCTTGCTTCTTTCAATCTTGATAGCTGGGATTCTATGACTTTTATTGTTTCTTCAGGAGATTTTTTGACAAAGATATTTGCCCCGACTCCGACAAAAAGGTCTTTTTCTTTTGTTTCAGTTTTAGCATAAACCCCTTTTCCTAGAAGAGAGAGCATCTCATTGCTCTTTTTCTTGTCAAAGTCTTCCAGGGTTTCCTTGAATTTGTCCAATTCATCTAATTGCTGATTGATTAACTGCAGGTTCTGCTCTATTTCATTTGACTGCTGTTCAATCATCTGCGCTTTCAATATGACTTCTTCGTCCATCTTTATCTTTAATATAGAAGGGTTTTAAATCTTGGGATTTATAGGTTTTTCATAATCTTCCAGACTTCGAGCTCTTCAAATGCGAGTTTTTTTGAGGAAAGAACTGTTTTTGAAAAATCTTGTCTGTGCAAAGTCCAAAATATTTTGTCCTTTGGAGTCAATGAGGAAACAATCAGAAGAATGATTCCATTTTCAGTCAGATGTTCTTTTGCTTCTTTTAAAAATTTAATAGTCAGCTCATCTCCTCTTTTGCCTCCAGAGGTTGTCAAGGAAGATTGTTTGTCTTCTCTTCTGTCTTCCGGAAGATAAGGAGGATTGAAAATTATCAGGTCAAATTGCCCAGCAATATTTGAGAATAAATCTGATCGGATTGTATAAAGTCCTAAACTTATAAGATGATTGACTGCTTCTTGGTTGATATCTGAAGCCAGGACTGATTTTGCTCCTGCAACTACTGCTGTTCTAGCTTGAATTCCTGATCCAGAGCCCAGATCAAGCACAGATTTATCCTTTGCTAACTTTCTAATCTCTTCCTGCAAGAGATGTGAATCCTCTCTAGGCTGATATACCATAAATAATAAAGGGGTTAATAGTAAATAAATTTATGCAAATTTTTTAAGGAGGTTAATTTAATCATCAAATAAAGACCAATATCTAATTCAACTAAAATTTATCGTTTCTAGAAATAATATTTTTTTATGATTTATAAACCTTTATAACTTCTTTTTAAAAGTTCTTAATAAAATCTAGTATTTGCGGTTTGAAAACTAAAGAAAGAATCAATAAAGCTAATAAAATTATTAATATTACTACAAGAGTAATCACAATTCCTTTTCCTTTGTGCCCTTCCTTTTTTGGGATGTAGGCTGTGCCTGGTTCTAATTGAAAAGGCGTTTGACTTTGCGGGACAGATACGGGCGTTTGGATTGTTTGGGCTGATTGGGATATCGTGGGATTTTTTGTATCCCCATTATCTGACTGGATAATTGGCCTTTGGCTCTGATTTGACCTTACTTGTTTTTGATTCACTATAATTGAATTATCTATTGTCAGTGTTGAGGCGCCTGTTGTTAATGAATTTGCGGCATCCCTGACTTCTAGGGCATTATATCCTGCATTGATGAAACTTTGTATTGCCTGCTCCAAACTAGATCCTCTCTCAATGGCATTTCTCAATCCAGATAATATCTCTTCATTCATAATGTAACAAAGGTTCCGTTATTTAATAAATGAATGGTTTTGTTCATTTTGTATCCAAGTTCTTCTGCTAGAGTTCCTCCAGCGGTTCTTTTCTTTAAATCTCCGTGGCTTGGAATAACGTGTTCTGGGCTTGTCAACTTTAATAAGTCTCTTAAGTCTTCCCTTCCTCCGTGTCCAGAAACATGAACATTGTCAAATATACGCACATTTAATTTTTTGAGTCTTTTTGCCATTTGTTCTTTATTAAGTTCATTTATCGGTGTTGGAATTGTTTTTGAAGAAAATATGACCTGGTCATCTTTTCCCAGTTTTAATGGTATTTTGTCTCTTGAAATTCTATCCAATACACTTCCCGGCTCACCCTGATGTCCGGTACAAACAACTATAAAGTCTTTTTTATTCTTGCTTACTCTTCCCAGTGTTTTTTCAAGATGTTTTCTAAATGTTAAGATTTGAATATCTTTTGCAAAATCGGCTTTGCCTACATTTCTTGCTGCTTCCATGTATTTGCTCAGGCTTCTCCCGACAAAAATTACCTCCCTGTTCAATCTTTTTCCAAATTCAGCTATTGTCTTCAATCTAGCTATATGCGAGGAGAAAGTCGTAATCACTAGTCCGGATTTCCTGTTATCTGTTGTAAATAAAACATCTTCCAAAAGACCGCGAGCTATTTTTTCGCTCGGAGTTTTTCTATCATCTGGAGCGTAGAGGCAATCTGCAACTATTGCTTTTATTCCAATTCTTGATAATTCTTTCAGTCTTTTATAATTCGGCCTGTCTCCGGCTATAGGAGTGTTATCTAATTTATAATCATTGGTGTAAAGAACAATTCCTTCTGGTGTGTGAATTGCAACAACCGCACTTTGAATTGTAGAATGTGTCATATTGACAAACTCTATTTTATATGCATTTTTCTTTCCATGAATTATTGTGTGTCCATCAACTGGAACAGATATTATTTTATTTGGGATTCTTTGGTTTGAATCTCTCATTAAAACTTTTAGAACTTCCATTGTAAATGGTGTGCCTATAACCGGGCAATTATATCTTGGAGCATTGTAAGGAATTGCGCCAACGTGGTCCAGGTGCGCATGTGAAATTATCATGGCTATGACTTTATTTTTCAGTCCTTTTTTTTCCAAATATAAATCATCGGGCAGAGCTCCAAGAGTTCGCATTCCTCTTTCAGTTGGAATTTTTTCTCTTTCTGCTACGCCTACAATTGCTGGAAGGAATAATCCGCAGTCAAGAAGGATAATATCATCGCCAATCTCAATCGCAGTCATATTTTTTCCAACCTCGTTATAACCTCCTATTGCATGTATTTTCATATTTTTCTCCTATTTTATCATTATTGAATTTAGATTTATAAAGTGTTCGTCTCCTGTGACAACTTTCCCATTTACTAGTTTTGCTGTTGCAAGTATTATTGCGTCAGCCATACCAAAGTCTTTTATTTTTTTCTTATTTTCAAAGTTCAATTTCCCGGCCTCTAAGGCAATATCAGAAGTCAGATTTATTATTTTTGTCTTGAAAATCATGAAGCTTAATCTTTCCTGAAAATCTTTTTTTTCCTTTAGATATTTCTCAGATAATTCTGCAATGCTTATCACTGAAGTAGCAGCTTTTTCGCTTTCAATAAATCTGCTTGCAGCCTCTCCCTGCTTGCTGCCCTTAAAATATTCTATCCAGGCATAGGAATCTATTACATAATCATAATTCATGGAATTTTGCCCTATCTTTTCTTGAAAATGATTTTATATCTCTATCCGCTCCGAATTGCGATTTAGGTATTTCACTGCCTTTCTTTAGGATGGTTATTATCACTTCATCCATGCTTCTGGCTTTCATTCTTTCTCTAAGCCTTGCCAGTATCTGAGCCGTGCTTTCTTTAACAGCTATTGTTGTTTCCATATCTATAGCTATAGTTATATCTATATATAAATCTTTCTATGCCTCTTGTTATTATGTATCGGGTATTCCAAAAGTTATCAAATAGGTTTTTAAAAACAAATTTGTTAGTATAAATATGAAACTTAAAAGCAAACCAAGCTCCAGAATGAAGAAAAGATATCTTCTTTTAGAAGGAAAGAAGGAAGATGCGGAAAGGGCAATAATTGATTACATAGGTGTTTTGGGATATACTCAGGCAAATCCTATTTTTGTTGGGCATAAAGGGGAGAAGTTGATTTTATCTATTGATAGAAAGAAGATTAATAATGTAAGAGCAGCCTTTGAGCTTTATGGGAGGATAAAAGTGTTAGGTGTTTCTGGAACCATAAAAGGACTTGATTAAAAACAGAAACCTTTAATATCCTCTGCTCTTTATTGGATTTATGGACAAAGGAAGAGGCAAAAGAGCGCAGATAGAACTTTCATTTGGGTTTATTTTTGGGATAATTGTTATTGTTGCTACAATTGCTGTCGCTTTTTTTGTTATAAGTTATTTTCTTAAATTGGGAAGATGTTTTGATACGGGATTGATGTACAAAGATATTGAAGGCGAGGTAAATAATGCATGGGCTGCTTCTGGATTAACGCAGAAGCCTTTCTCGGAAAAGGCTCCTTCTGGAGTGAGTGCTGTCTGCTTTGGAAGTTTTAATGGCAATCCCGTAGCTGATTCAAAAGAAGCTTATGATGTTCTATCTATCAAATATAAAAATTTGGATAAAAATGTATTTCTTTATCCTAGTATCAAGGCTTGCAATTCCGGATTGGCAAGCTATAAACTTGAACATATAAAAGTTAATAGATTTTTCTGCGCATTTGTTAAGAATGGGAGGATTTCTATCACTTTGAACAAAACAAGCACAGAGCAATTAGTAACTATAGGAAAATGAAGAATAAAAAAGCTTTTGAAATGAATTTTGCCTGGATATTTGCGATAGTTGTCGGTGCAGCCATCATATTTCTTGCGATTTTTGCAGCTGTGAAACTAATAGGAACAGAGAGAAAGGCCCAGAATGCCCAGCTTGGAAGCGATTTCGAAACCATTCTAAGTCCAGTTGAAACCACTCTTGAAGTTAGCAGTTCTTTTCCGCCAATCAGTTTTCCAAGCAAGACAAGGATTTATAATGATTGCAAAACTCAGGGCAATTTTGGGGTTCAGGAAATAGGAACCAGCATTTCTTCCACTATAGGTGAGAAATGGGTTAAACCAAACAATCCTGACAGGTTTTTCAATAAATATTTGTTTTCATCGAGCGTAATAGAAGGGAAGAAGATTTTTGTTTTTACAGAGAGATTTGATATGCCTTACAAAGTAGCTGATTTGATTTTTATCATAGGAGAAAAGGAAAAATACTGCTTTGTTAACTCTCCAATTGAAGTTAGGAATGAAATCACCGCTCTTGGCATCCAGAATATTAATGTAACTGACTCCCCGGCCAAGTGTTCCAAAAATTCTACAATTGTGTGCTTTGCCTCTTCTGGATGCGATATAGATATTAATATTAACAGCAAGTCTGTTAAGAGAATAGCACAGAAGACTGTTTATTATGATGATACTTTTGGAAATAGCCTGCTTTTTGGGGCAATATTAGCAGAACCGGCAGTTTATGAGTGCCAGTTAACCAGATTAATGAAGAGAAGCTCTTCGCTTGCATTGATTTATTCTTCCAAGTCTGCATTTTTGCAAGCCAGCGACTGTGGAAGCTCGACTCTTCAGGCTTTGCTGAACAGTTATTCTGCTTTGGCATTAAGTTTGAATAATTCTCTTGACATAAGAAGAATAGCTGGGAATGCTCAAATGATAGAGGAGGAGAACAAGCATTTAGCTTGTCAGTTATTCTAAAATGGAGAATAAAAAGGCACAATTAAAAATACAGCAAATGGCTTTTGTTTTAATTGCATTAGTAATCTTTTTTGCCATTGTTGCATTGATTTATTTGACTGTCAGGCTTAACACTTTAAAGAAAGATGTTCAAGCATCAGAGAATGATAAAGCCAGAGAATTATTAAGAAAGTTGTCTGGAATTCCGGAGCTGAAATGGACTGGAGATTGTGATTCCTGCATCGATATGGATAAAGCCCTGGTTTTGAAAAGTTACAATAAAACTTACAATGGGTTTTTTGGACTTGATTATCTAAGCTTCCAGGTTATTTATCCAAAAAAGACCGATAAGGAGTGTGTTGTCGGAAATTATCCTAATTGCAACAAGATAACCCTTATTCAAACCAGCAATTTCGGCAATGCTCCCAAGGCATATGTATCTTTATGCAGGTGGGACCAAAATATGGGAAGTGAAAAATGCGAGCTGGGCGCAGTTTATGCTGCAGGGAAGGCAATAAAATGATAAATAATTTTATTAAAGGGAATTTTAAAGACAAAGAAATATTAATTAGTAATATGTTATGTGATAATAATTTGCTAAATAATAATATGTCATTTAGCGGTGCTTGGCTTTTTGTCAGGGGGTTTAAATGTTGAAAAGATTAAAAGGCAAGAAAGCACAGGAAGAAATGGTTGGCTTTGTCCTGGTTGTTATCTTGGTAGCTGTCGTGTTCTTAGTTTTTCTCGGGGTAATGATAAGGCAGAAGCCAGCAAAGACACTTGAGAGCAAGGATATGGAGCATTTTCTTTCCAGCTTATTAGATTACACCTCTAATTGCTCGATTTCGGCAGATTATAAAAAAATGAGCGACCTGATAGGATATTGCTATGAGTTCAGGGAATGTGATTCAGGAATTAGTGTATGTGCCGTTGCGAATGAAACAATGAAAAATATGCTGGATGTAAGTTTTCCTATAAGCCAAGATAGTGTTGCCAAGGGGTATCTTTTTACAGCAATTTACAGTGAGAATGCCTCAAATAGCAAGAAAGAATCTATTTTGAGAATAGAAAAAGGAAATTGCTCATCAACTCAAGAAGGTGCAGATATTCCTTATTCCCATAGGAATGGAATTATAAATAACGAGATAAAGATCTGCTATTAAATATTATTCAAAATTAACTGGATATTCGATTCTTTTTAATTGTTTTTCTAAATCTGATTAGATTTTTGCTTTTGTTTTTTCATTTCTTGTTAATTTCTGCCAGACTTTGCAACCAAAATAGTGATTGGTTCCTTTCGCAATATCGACGATCCCATCTGTAATTCCGAGGGCAGAGATAGGAGCAAAAGCAGCAAAAGCTCCCAAATAGGCTACTCCGATTAATTTATGTTCAATTGGGTGGTCTTCAAGGAAAAAATTATAATTTGCATTGGAGAGCATTTTATAGCAAATAGATGCTGCAAAACTCCAAACAGCAACATCAACTGCCCCCACTATTCTTTCAACTTGTTTAAGCTTCATGAATAAGGCTGCTTTATCATATTATATAAAGTTATCGGCGCACTTTTTTTCTTAGCCAATTAAGAAAAAAGAATTCTCTTCTGTATAAATAACCCTTATATTGAATTGAAATTAGGTCCATTATTGAATGGAACAGCATTCCAAGGAAAATAAAGAAGAAACTTGTCCATAAAAATCCTAAAAGCAGAACAAGAAGGTGAAATTCAATTGTATGGAATGGGTGGAAATCTCCTTTTCTTCTTAATCCTTTTTTATGCTCTTCTTTTTCAATCTCTCCGAGAATTTTATGGTATTCAAATGCATTTCTTAATCCAAGTTTATTGGTTTTCATGGCAGCATTGGCATAATGGTCAAAGTCTATTAGAAATGATGAGAGAAAAAATAATAGCAGATAAAGCATGCTTGTGTTTGGGAAAACTAAAGTTATCAATATTGTGGAAATTAGTCCTAAAAAGATATGCCATCTTGGTAACATAAACTTATTCATTAATCTTCATTTTTAACCTTTATGGATTAATCCTGTGACAAATCCCAATAATTGTTTAAGGCAATATATTGATTTTAAAGATGGTAAAATTATTGTTATCCAATGTTTAATTAATTTTGATAGTTGTAAAATAATGATATGATAATTGGTTTTTGATTTTATCTGTTATTATTTATAACTTTAAATTATTCTGACATCTTCTTTATCATGTCTGAGAATGCAGGTCTTGTTATTAGAACTCCCGCAGTTATGCCTATGAAAGTTGTTATTACAAATCCCTTGAATAATCCTGCAGCAGCCCATCCAAGAGGCAATAGAGAGGCAACTGCTGTTGCATAGACGCTTACTACTATGAACAATGCCCTCTTCATTCTTTCTATGATGCTCAATGCTTTATTCTTGCTTGCTTCATCAAGGATAACTATCTGCTGGTCTACGCCAGTTCCTATTGTGGCAAGAATTCCAGCAATGCTTGGAAGATCTAAGTTCCACTTTATCAATGCTGCAACTCCCAAAATGATGACTATTTCCGAGAATGATGTTAATAATAATGCCAGGGAAGCTTTTATTTTTTTATATCTCACAAGAATTATCAGTGCAACTGCCAACATTGAAAAGAGTCCAGAAAGAAGAATTAGTTTTATGAATTTACTTCCAAGGATAGGCGATATTGTGTCTAATTTTACTATGTTTAATTTATATGGCAAACTTCCCGTAATAAGGATTGTCTGCAATCTTTTCATATTTTCCCTAGATGTTTTCAGTGCTTCTTCCTCTGTTGCTCCATTTCCAGGACCTTGTATGGAAATTTGAGTTGTTACTTTGCCCCTTAATTCTGCTCCAACAAGAAGCGAATCAACTTCTTTGTCATCAACATATAAGAATAATTTTTCTGAAAGATACTTTCCAGTTGGGTCTAGTGAAATATTTTTAGTTATATCTGCGTGCTTTTCTGCCGCATTTTCAGTCAGGTAAACTGTAAACCTGAAATTGCAGAAGAATGTACCATCTTGGCTTGGATTGCAGGCTTCTATTCCTGCGCATTTAGCATCATTTCTGCAGACATCTGCAATGTCCTGTTTTCCACCGCCGAAAACAGTTATGTTCTTTATTTTTGCTTCAAACTTGCCCTGCTGTGCAATTAAATCCTCAAGGTCTCTTGGGGTCGCTCCTGCAATCTCTATCAGCATGTATTTGTTTCCAGAGGAATCAGATATTGGTTTTATATTGATATCTTTTAATCCATATTCATTCAGCCTGTTTCTGCTTATTGCTATCAAGTCATCCAATTGCGCATCTGTGATTTTAGTATCTGGCTGAACTAATGCCCTCGCCCCACCCCTTAAATCTAATCCGGTTTGAATTCTTGTGCTTGGAATATTATCTATCGTGATTTCAAGCGTTTGATTTGTCAGGACAGTGTATTCATTAGTTGTTGTTTTGATGTCAACTCTTTTTTCTTTTCCATCTAAGAATAATGAACTCACAACTCTTGAGTAATCATCTTTTGCTTTTATTTCCTGATTGTTAATTTGTTTTATTATTTCTCCTGTTTTTAGTCCTGCATTTGCAATGCTTGTATTGAATTCAATTGAATTAACCACAACCCCAGATTGGAAGTTTGGCTTTATTGCAAGAACTGAGAGAAGCAATGCTATGATTAATATCCAGACTCTCAATGTTAATTTTATTTTCATTCTAATTTCTTAACCTCCATATACCATTTCAATAAAGATGCGTTTGTCACCCAGGTGTTGAATATGTCAAAACCAAGACCTATCAAAACTATTGTGAATATTTGATGAAGTGTTTCTGAAAGATTTCTGATTATTAACAGAGATATTCCTACTGCTGCTATGGACGTCAATGTCATCATGATTCCTGTTTTGAATGCGTCCCATATTCTTTTGTTTACTGTTCCTTCTTTTTCTTTGAGCAATCTGGAAGTCATAAGAATGTCTGTGTCTACAGAATATCCTATAAGCATAAGGAAGGCAATTATTCCCGCAATTGATAATTTCATTCCTATCAAATCTACAACTGCTATTGTCATTACTATGTCTGCGAAAGCGCAAACAGTTACCATGAAACTGGGCATTGAATTCCTTATGTATATGTAAAAGAGGGCAAGGAAGATAAGCGGAATGAATATTATGTAATCAAATTTGAATAATATAAGGGACAATATCAGAAGTCCCAAAATCGAATAATAGTGCAATTTCTTTTTCTCTTTTCCAGACATTAGTCCATAAACTAAACCAGCAATTATCAGGGCTATTGAAATGAAGGTAAATATAGAAACATTTGGAAGCAGTATTCTAAGTCCTATACCGCCAAGCATCAGAACAATGCCCTTCATAAATCTTGATTGGGAAAATGTTATGAAAACCACGCAGGACATTAACAGGAAGGCGGCGAAAATGGCATTTCTTAACTGCTGGTAGAATCCCTGGGAAATAGTTGAGCCGGTGAATTCAATTGATGAGTTGTCGCTCGTCAATTTATAATTAAGAATTTTTTCCAATTCCAGCCTTATTTGATCTATGCTGGATTTTGTTTCTATGATTACTCCTATTTGTTTTCCGGTTTGAATATCTGAAATTCCCCTTATAGATATTTCCGGGAATTTTTCTTGCAATGCAGCCGTTATCTCATCAATTTTTATGTTTGAATCATAAACGCTTATCGTTGTTCCTCCCGTAAGGGAAACATCTTTGTTTATAATATCCCTGTTTTTTGCGTTGAAATTGTACAAGTAAAGAACAGAAAGCAAGAGCAATATTGCAGGAATTATCAGGATGATTTTATAATATTTGTCATAAAAATTCTTGCTTCCAGTTTCTGCTTTGTGTTGTATCTGCGTTTGCTCTTTTTGACTTTGCTGTTCCATTTTTAATACAAAGTTATAATTATCGGCTCTTTTAAACCTTCACTCATGGATTCTGGCGAATCTTATCTTTCCATGAGCTTTTTTAAAGGTCATTTTAAACCTAATTATGATGCATGCGCGATACGGGAATCGAACCCGTGTCCGCTGGTCATTTCGATATGAACAACGGGCGCTAGTCATATCATGGAAACCAGCTATTCTGCCATTTAACTAATCGCGCTTGAAATCCATAGTTTGAAATGGGTTTTAAACTTTATTATTACGCTCTCGGAAGGATTTGAACCTTCAACCTTTGGGTTAGGATCCCAATGCGCTATCCGGGTTGCGCCACGAGAGCACATTTCTAGTTATTGAAATTCGTATTAAAACCTTTCCCATTCAAGAATCTGAGTCAATAAACAAGAAATAATTTAATTAAAAATTACGCAAAATCGTGCTTTTCATCGTAATATTTTCCAATAAAGAACAAGACTATAACTGTCAGCAAAACAATCGGCGTTGCCCAGTTAACTCTGTAAAGATTCTTCACAGCCAAATATATGCTTACAAAAAATGAAATTGCTAAAACTAAAATTGCAGGAGATTCATAGAGCCAGGCTTTTGACTTATTCTTCATATATTTGTATGCCAATTAGACTATTAAAAATTAACGTTTTTTGGCATTTGTAGTGTTAGACCTAATTTTTCTATATACTATTTTGATAGATTTAGAAAGATATAAATACTGGTTTTCACTTTTAAACCCTACTGTAACCTTTTTGAAAGGGTGAACTTGTTTATGGAGAAAATTATTAAGGAAAAGATTGGGGCAGACCATCTATTGTATGTGAGTTTGAAATACACAAAGACATGCGATGTAATTATAAATCTTCTTTTAAGATGGAAGGTTATGATTGAAAATTCTATGGATTTATTGGTTGAAAAGGCCAAGAAGCAAAAGAAGTGGAAGCCTGTTCCAGATGCGCCCAGAGCCAAGCTTGTGCAATTAAAGAAAATTTATGCTAATGATGCGATTATTTTCCAGACTCTTGACTTGTATGAAATGTTCAGGGACATTGAGAAGCTGGAGAAAATCAGGGAGAACGAATTCAGGAAAGGTGTTAATTTAAGGGTTAATTACAGGAACGAAGTGGTAAATGTCAATCTCGACAAGCTGAAAGAGTATACTGCCTTATTAGAAAAGTTTATAAGTGAATTGAAATAGCTCCCTTTACCGCTGTGTTTCTTTTATGAAAGAAACTCTCGGATAAGAAATAAAAAATATGGCGAAGATACTAACTATTACTTCTGGAAAAGGGGGAGTTGGAAAGACAACAACTGCAATCAATATAGGCGCCGCATTAAATTATTTCGGGAAAGATGTTATAATTGTCGACGCCAATCTCACAACTCCAAATATAGGACTGCATTTGGGAGCTCCGATAGTTCCAATTTCATTGAATCATGTTCTTCTTGGAAAAGCAGACATTGCAGATGCAATATACGAGCATGAATCTGGAACTAAAATAATTCCTTCTTCCTTATCTGTCAGGGAATTGAGAAGATTGAATTCTGGCAAGTTGAAAGATGTTGGAAAAAAATTAAGAAAGGCAACAGATTATGTCATTTATGATTCTGCTGCAGGACTTGGAGAGGAAGCGATAGCCGCAATGGAAGCAGCGGATGAATTAATTATTGTTACAAACCCGGAAATAACTGCTGTTACTGACGCATTGAAGACAAGCAAGGTTGCGGAAGAATTGGGAATAGATGTAAGAGGTATAATTGTGGCAAGAGTCAAAGGAGATAAATATGAAATGCCTATCTCTAACATAAAAGAAATGCTGGAATTGCCGATACTTGGTGTTATTCCTGAAGATAAGAATATGAGGGTTGCAATGTACAGAAAGAATGCTATTGTTTATTCACATCCGAGAAGCAAGGCAGCGAGAGCTTACAAAAGTGTAGCTGCGAGGATATGTGGCAACAATCATTACAAAGAATCTTCCTTTATGGACAAGTTATTCGGGAGATGATTCTATTGGTCATTAATCGTTATCGCTTATTACCTTTAGCTTTTATTGAAATATAAGTCAAGGCAGGAATATTGCCTGATAGATTAATATTTTAAACAGTTATACTTATCTTTTCTCTATGGCAAAAGAGTTTCACTTAATTTTGTCTTTTAACTCAGATATTTTTTTTACTTGCTCTATGTCAATGTCAAAATTTTTTTCCATAAAAACACCTTTAAAAGAATTAATAAAATTGGGATTTTTTATTGTTGCTTCTAAATTTTCCAAATTCATTTTAACTTTCTTTGTATCTCCTCGGTCTATAAAGTCTTTGATTAATTGCAAATCTGTTCCCTTAGCTAAAGCAGCTATATCCCTGAAGTCTGTTAATCTTCCAGAATGAATTTTCATCGCTATTAATAATTCTTTTACTGGAACAAGTAATGTGATTTGTTTTTCAATTCCAATTATTTTCCTTTTTTTGGAGTTTTTCAATATTGAATCAAAACCAAAAGATGCATCTGTGTTTCTTGAAGCTAAGGCATCTATTAGCATGTCCACACTTGCATTTTCTTTTTTATATCTTATAAATTTTGAAAAATATACATTTTCTAAATCCTTCGATATCGTTTTCTTGAAATTTTCTTTTTTCAAAAGCAATTTAAATTTATCTATGTCTTTACTCTGAATAACAATATCTGCATCGACTGAAAATCTATGCTTGTAGGCCGAAACAGCATACCCCCCAACAATTATGAAAGTTAAATCTTCTTCTAAAAACTCGTTTAGAATATCGAAAATTTCATTTTCTTTTCTAATTAAGTCTTCCATTTTAATTTATCATCAGAAATTATTGACTTCTTTATATTTAATTCCAAAATCTTTATGATATATTTCTTGTATCATTTCCAAGGCAGGTTCAAAATTGAATATGTTCTTCTTCATAAAATTTATTGTTTCATCCAAGGGTTCAACGCATGTGCTTTTTATTCTAGTTACTTTAAATCTCACGGATATTTCTGGAACGTAAAATATTCCTCTTTTTGCATTGATTTTTAAATCTAATCTTTTACAATACTCTAAAAATAAATTATAATCTTCCCTTTTTATCTTAATAAAAATCGGATAATAACCTTTGTACCTCGATATATTGTATCTTCCCTCAGTGTAAATATAGACTGCATCTGTTTTCGTAAAGCAATATTTAATTCCGAATAAGTCTAATACTGAATAATAAAAATTGACATTCTTGATATTTTTGATAAATTTCATAATTCTTTTGTAATTTTCATTGTTTTTCTGCAATATAATCCCTCTCCATTTTTCTTTGAAAATACCTTCTTTGATTAACTCATTAGCCCATTTGTATGTCCAGCCATATGATAATCCTATTCTCTTTGAGATGGAGCTCACGCTGTCTTCTTCTCTTGCACTAATTAAGATTTTTAATACATACGGGTTGAATAATTCCATTTTCATACTATCATTATAATGATAGTATATTTAAATCTTTCGTTTTTATTTTTTTAGTCTAAATCCTTAAGATATATTATTACTATTAGTAATATACTATAATTATATTATCTTACCTGTTTTATTATAATAATATCCTTATAATACCTTACTATAGAGATATGAGCAAAGTTTAAATACCAATATTCTTTCTTGTTCCTGATGAGAAAAAGAGGTTTTAAGTTAGCAGGCAGAGGCGTCTTTCTTTATGCTATTCTAGTGGTTTTACTCATCGCTTTAATAGGTGCTGCAACAATACAATATCAAATTCTCTCATCATCAAACCCTGCAGGATTAGACGGAAATATAACTTACGAACCAAGCAATTTCACTCATTTGAACATAAGTGACCAAGCACCATACGATTTATTACATCTTTATTATATGTCTGATTCTTATCGTTCTGGAATAAAAATATTTGATATGAGCAATAATAATTTTGACGCAAATCTGACAAATGGAGCAAATATCGCTTCTAATTGTATTTATGATAATTGTATTAATTTTGATGGAGCAAATGATTATGTTTCTCTGCCTCAATCATCTACATTAGCAGGAAAAACACAAGTAACGGTGATGGGTTGGGGTAATCTAACTAGATTGCAACTAGGAACAGGCTTCGCCGCATTATACGGAGAGGTTACATCTAGTTCAGCAACAGCTAGAGTTACCTTATTGATTAACTCTTCTGGCAATTTCCAAATGAGATGGAGGGATAGTGCTGCTGACCCTGCAGGAACAGCGGCAGTATTAGGTAATTCGACAGTTATCACTTTAGGACAATGGTATCATTATGCTTTTGTATATGACAGTGTGGGGGATTTTTACAGAATATATATAAATGGGCAATTAGCAGGAACAAGCACGACAGCTTACGCAGGATTAGGAACTTCAACAAGTGCAGGTATTTCTCTTGGACAAAACGGAGATAATGTTGCAACTAACTGGACAGGACAAATAGATGAGGTAATGGTATTCAATACAAATCTATCAGCACAGCAAGTCTTAGATATTTATAATAATCAAAGTGTAAGATTCAAAGCACAAGGTGTTCAAACATATTTACAACAAAACATTAGTTTGGCAAGTGGAGATGATAAAGTAAATGTAACTCTTGATTTCGAGAAGAATTTTGGCTCAAATGTGCAGACGAGATTGGGAATGTGGTTTTACAATAGTTCAACGGCAAGTGCGAGGAATTATCTTAATGAAAATGTTTCTGCTTATGCTAATTTCGACGGTGTTGATGATGTTATAACTACACCCATCACAACTCAATTTACAGATTTTACAGCTTGTGTATGGTTTAAAGAAATAGGGGTAACTGGGTCTAGCTATGAAAGAATAATAGATAAAAAGTTCGATACTGGCTTTTGGTTAGGAAGAAATGCAACAAATGCAAACCAGTGGGGGGGAGGCATATTAGAAAGTGCAGACCCATATGGCAATTATACAACATTGACTGATGGGGTATGGCATAATTTGTGCATGGCTAGAAGTGGAACAGTTAAAACTCTTTATGGTGATGGGGCATTAAAATCTACATCTACCGTTTCAGGAACAGCAGTGAGTACTACAAATCTCATTATCGGTAAGAGCAATAATGGGGCAGCTATTTTCAACGGCTCAATAGATGAAGTAATGATATGGAATAGAGCTTTATCTGCTTCAGAAATATTATCTATAAACAGTTCAAATAGAAATCCATTTAGCGGAAATAATACAGGATTAGTTTCATATTATTCGTTCAACACAGGAAGTACACAGGACGATTTTGGAACAAATCCTGGGACTGCTGTAAACGGAACAAATGTTTCTGTGGTTGGCGAATCTGGACTTGTTGGATATTGGCACGGAGATGGAAATGCAAATGATTATTCTGGATTGGGAAATGACGGGACATTGACTAATGGAGCAACTGCAACGGGGGCGGGAGTTTACAATCAGAGTTTTGTCTTTGATGGCGTGAATGATATTATTACTGCATCGTCATTAAGTTCACAAAATAGTCTTTCTGTTAGTGTGTGGATTAAAACTTTGGGGAATTCAACAAATGTATTAGGTTATGTGATAACAACTGGAAATGCGACTCTACATGGTTGGGGAATTGGAATAAATAAAAATTATGGTAGTATTTGCGGTGGAGCCAATACTAGACAATTATTTTTCGGTAATTACTCTGATGCAACAACTGTGTGTGGGTCAACATTGAATCTAAATCAATGGTATCATGTAGTTGCTGTGAATAACGGCACTTTTACAAGTTTATATCTTAATGGGGTTTTGAATGCTTCAATAGGTCAGGTTTTGAAATATAACTCTCCTCCATTACAAATTGGAAGCAGACATGACACTACATCACTTGGGTTCAACGGCTCAATAGATGAGGTAATGATATTCAACAGAAGTTTAACGGCATTAGAGATACAATCACTTTATGTAAAAGGAAGGGCGAATTGGACATACAATAGTTTTACGAATGTCAATGCAACAAACATGTCCTTGCTCACAACAACAACAAATATTCTTCCAGAGGTTAAGTTAATTCCCGGAAATACTACCAGTTTGTTTTACACTCCTTTAATTTTAGGGGTTGGTCCAAACCTGACTATAACAAGCTTTGCTTCTAACTTTTCATTTGTAAATCCAACAGACACAACAGGAAGCAATTTGTCAAGAGCTAATATTATCGCAAATGTAACTTATACTCCTGCTGGCGGTTTTGATACAATAATAGTTTATCTGGCTAATACCACAAATATAATAAATATCTCAAATTCCAGTTCAAGTCCATTTTATGTTAATTTCACGAATGTTCCAAATGGAGTAATTTATCT
>JAGVXK010000020.1 GCA_018303825.1 Candidatus Pacearchaeota archaeon | reverse complement strand
GTCTAAAGGGCTTACCTGACACGCTGAGAGGAGATGCATGGCCGACGTCAGCCTGTGTCGTGAGATGACCAGTTAAATCTGGTAACAGGCGAGACCCGTGTGCATATTTAAATTTACAATATGCAGACTGCCCGGGTAACCGGGAGGAAGGTGCGGGCTACGTTAGGTGAGTACGTCCCAAATGCCCTGGGCTACACGCGCGCGGCAATGCTGCATTAATCTCATAAACTGCAGCTTAGTTCAGATTGAGGGTTGCAACTCACCCTCATGACGCTGGAATTCGTAGTAATCGGATTTTATTAGAGTCCGGTGAATAAGTCAATGCTCCTTGCACTCACCGAAAGAAATGTGCTTGGCAGCTTTGTATTCTAACAAGTGAAATTCTTGTAGTTATTTTTTCAAAACCAAAATGTAATTAGTGCAGAAAAAATAATTTAGTTTAGAGCAGTCGTTATCAGTAATGGTAAAGATGAAGGGCTCAAGACAAAATCCAGTCTAGTACCTAGTAATAGGTAATCAACGATTAACGACATCTAGTCGGGTCGGTGATAGATGGAAGTTAAACAAAAAATCGTTAACTTGAATGGATGAAATAGAAAACAAAGTGACCCAAGGAGATCCTACTCAAGATTAGTCGAGAGGAAGTCAGCTGGTTTCATAGTAATCTTTTAATTAATTTTAAAAGATGAAGGGAACCAACCGAAGTATTTTTAAACAGAAGATTTAGCAAAAACTTATGGAAGAAATTTACGTTGGCGTTTTCAAAATGTCACACACACCAGAAGGTAACAGCTATACACGAACTTACGTAGATGTAAGAATGATTCTTGCTCAGAATGAAGACAGAGCAAGAGTATGTGCTAGCGAACTTAGAAGTAAAATTCAAAGTAAATATAATGAAAGATTTTTCTGGGATAGTGTTAATACTGCTATTAGTAATGTGCACAAAGTTGAAGCACCGCCAGGATTCAAAATAGTTCTTGAACCACTGGAACAAAAAGTTTCTTCTGAAAAATTGTTAAATTAACTCTTAAAATATATTTCGGGCTCGCAGTATACGGGAAAACTGTCTGTACTGTGGGGAACCAAGTAATTAGTTAATATCTAAAGTCAATAATTTAGTTATCGTTAATGATAATTTAAGTTAATGGCAAGACAGCTCAAGTAGTTGTATAAGATAATAATTAATGAAAAAGGAAATGCCCGTCAAACCAACCGAGTTTTGCATTGACGAGGCTCGCAAGGGACGAACCTTTGTAAGACAAGGTAGGTTAAGTCGTCACAAGGTATCCGTAGGGGAACCTGCGGATGGATCACCTCCTAAATTATTCAAAATTAATTTTTTGAATGCTAGAGAATTTAATAATTCTCTAAGTTTTAAATTTGAAATAATGGTTAAACGAGAAATATTTATGATTAATTACTGCATACCTCTCTAACTTTTGATAAAAATGTCCGAGATGAGAAAATCTCACAGAGATTTTTGATTGGATAAAACTAAATTGTATTTAGTCAAGTCTGTGCAAGAGACTGCAGCTCTTGCATAAACAAAAGGGCCTGTAGTCTAATGGTAAAATAGCTCACTTGCACTGAGCAGCTCCGTGTTCGATTCACGGCAGGTCCACTTTACTAAATATAAAATACAAACAATAAAATGATGGAAGGAATAATACGTGGTTCAAAAAATTGTCCATTTGCGATAGGGGAAAGTTGTTATGAACCGTTCAGAAGCAAGGAAATATGTGAAGGAACTGCTACGTTTGACGATTTTCATAACTGCCCAGCATATCAGGGGCAGTATGATCGATTGTTAAGGAAAGTCGAAGACAGAAGTCCTAGACCGTCAAGCGAAATCACAAATCATGCTCAGCAATGAGAGTCAAGAAAAGACTTTAAAATTACCGAGATCGTCTGGGATTAAGTTCCCAAGGGTCCGGCACTCACAAGGTCCCGGATTTGGCGAGAGTGGTGAGTCTCCATCGGAGGCTTATCACGCAGAGATAATATTCAATGAAGCAAGCAGGAGAGAATCAGGCGTGGATAATTTGATTTTGACAAGACAACTGATTTCGTGTCAGTTGTTGAGGAATTACTACATACACTGCTAGACGGATAGCTTGGTTTGAATTGCGATGAAGGACGTGGCAAGCTGCGATAAGCTTGGGGTAGCCGCATGCGGGCTTTGAACCCAAGATTTCCGAATTCGACAACGTTCTAGTAATAGAATATAGAGATATAAGCATACGCTGGGAACTGAAACATCTTAGTACCAGCAGGAAGAGAAAATAAAAATGATTCCCCCATTAGCAGCGAGCGAAAAGGGATCAGGGCAAACCGAATCTCCTTTTGAAAAGAAGGTAGAGATGTGGTGGAAGTTAAGGCTAAGTCATGGAGAGAAAGTTTTCTGGAATGAAGCACTTTAAAGGGTGATAGTCCCGTACTCTAACGTGATATGCTATATTCCAAAAGAGTAGGGCCCCCTAGATAGGAGGTCTGAAGACGGCAGGATTAACTGCCAACCCTAAATATAAATTCAAGTCCGATAGCGAACTTAGTACCGCGAGGGAAAGCTGAAAAGCACTCTTAATAGAGGGTTAAAAGACTTGAAATCTAGCAGTTACAGCTGGCTACAGCATTAAGGTGTTGTAGCGTACGTTTTGAAAAACAGGCCACGGAGTATTCGCATGTGGCGAGGTTAATTTATGAAGCCGTAGCGAAAGCGAGTTCGAAAGAGCGTTAGTCACATGCGCATGACCCGAAGCCAGATGATCTACTCGTGGGCAGAACGAAGTTCTCCGAAAGGAGAATGGAGGTTCGAACCAGTATTGTGCACATGCATTTGGATGATCTGCGAGTGGGGGTGAAAAGCCTATCTAATCTGGCGATGGCTGGTTCCTGTCGAAATATGCCTAAGTATAGTCTCGTTTGAGCTTGTCAGCGGGGTAAAGCACGGATGGAACTTGCAGAGCCTATATGGCTACGGAGTTCGATTCCAACTCTGAACTTGCTGACTGTAATCAACGGGAATGGCGGGCAGTGCGTAAGGTACTGTTCGAAGACCCGAACAAGGGAGACTGGAGTTAAGGTCCCAAAATATGTGTTAAGTGTAACAAACCTAGTTTTAAACCTGAGACAGTAGGGATGTAGGCTTAGAAGCAGCCACCATTTAAAGAAAGCGTAACAGCTCACCTATCGAGGTTTGAAGCAGGGAAAATGGACAGGGCTAAACACATTACCGACACTCCAGAGGCACTCGCAAGAGTGTTCTGGTAGGCAGGCGTACTTTTTGCGTAGAAGTATTTTCGAAAGAAAGTATGGAGCGAAAAGTAATGAGTATCGTGGTGCTAGTAAGATCAGATTATCCTGAGAACGGATAGCGTCGAAAGAGCAAGGTTTCCTTGGCACTATTGTTTAACCAAGGGTTAGTCGGCTCCTAAGTCAACTCTTAACTGCGGTTGGCGATTGGACATCTGGTTAATATTCCAGAACTTTCTATGTATTACATTGCACGATGTGCTTGGGGATAAGCGGAGGTTCGAGAGAACTTCTAGGCAAGAAAATTAGGGAGCGTAATGCTTTAATCTAGTTGAATTGTTTGGATAAATTTGCTGACTCCTAGAGTCCTTGAAAAATTTGTGTACTTTACATAGAAGCCGTACCAAGAACTGACACTGGTGCTCTAGCTGAAAAGGCTAAGACGTGAAAGGTATAACCTGGTTAAGGGAACTCGGCATATTGGCCCCCTAGCTTCGGTAGAAGGGGTGTCTATGGATGTCTTTGATTTATCGAAGGCGTTTGTAGATCTCAGTAACAAGGACCGTCCGACTGTTTATCAAAAACGTAGCCGATTGCCAATCTGAAAGGATTTATATAATCGGTGAGTCCTGCCCAGTCGCGGTGTTTCAAACCCTCGTTCAAGAGGGCTAAGACCCGTGAAACGGCGGGCCTAACTATGAGGCTCTTAAGGTTGAATAGAAAACTAAACTGCCTTACGAGATTAAGAAATAAATTAAAATAAAAATTAATTTTGCTCAAGCTTCATAGACAGGCAAAATAAACAAAAAGACATATTTGAAAATTGAAATAAACATATGCGAGATCCATGAGAAAATCTAACTATATGCTGGAACATCTGAGAATGTCACTTTACGACGACAACTTAATTTTTAAAGTTTGTTGGCGTGAAAATAAGATGACTGCAGACAACCAAGCAGGAAAGATTCAATATAATCAGCTTTCTAATGAGATTGAAAAATCTTATTTATTTGGAGTTTATTTAGGAGATGGCTGTTGCTTTAAATCAAAAAGCTATGGCTTTTGTATAGTCTCTGGAGATAAAGATGTAATCGAAAAAACATGCTTTATTGTAAATAAATTATTCAATAAAAAAGGATTTTTAAAAGAAATAATACCAAATAAAACTATACTTTATAAATACAGAGTTTATGGAAAAAGTTTATTTGAATGTTTAACTCTTCAAACAAATAATAAATCTAAGATTCCTGAATTTGTTACAAACTCAGAAAAAGAGATATTTTCTGCATTTGTAGCAGGTTTAATGGATACGGATGGATACATAAGCACTGGAACTAACAAGTTCGGTTGGCAAAGATTTTCTTTAGGGTTTATTAATTCTGGAGACTGGATTGATGATTTTATTTCGTTGTTGCGAAATTTCGGAGTAAAGGTTGGTAAAAAGACCTTGAAAAAGAAATATAGAAGTATTAATGAAAAAGATTGTTTTCAGATAAATATAAATTTAAGAAGCTTTGTTGAAAATGGTTTTTATTTCAATTGTCGTAGAAAACAGAATTTACTCGAAAAATATAAGGTAAATGTAAGATATCAGTCGTATTGAAAATCCTCAGAGAACATACGTTAGACGTAACAACAAGGAAAGTTTGTAAGAAAACCTTGGTTTGCTTACGAAGATATGTTCCGATCTTTTTCGCGAGAAAAAGAAGTTGTGAAAAATACAACTTTTATTTTAGTATACAAATTTTTAAATACTCTTAATTTAAGGATTAAGAATGACTGAATATAATTGCAGAATTGAAGTTCGAAGAATTGCATCTGAAGCGCATAGCACTTATGAGGTTAAAACAACTGGCAGTGCGCCAGTTATGTTGTTGATACCAATGAGTGCTTTACAAGAGAAGACTTTAGAAGCTGCAAGAAATTCAGGAACTTCGGTAACACTCGATGTAAAAATCAATTTACCAGAATGAGCGTAATGCCTTGTCATCTGAATGGTGACGTGCATGAATGGATCAACGTGATGGTCACTGTCCCTAACCAGAACCTTCTGAACTCACTTACCGGTGAAAATGCCGGTGACGCCTAGTGGGAAGCGGAGACCTTGTAGACCTTTACTGCAACTTGTTGTTGTAGCTTTAAGGGGAATGCATAGCGTAGGTAGGAGCTTAGAACCTTAGCTTCGGCGAAAGGGGAGCAACCATGTAACACTACTTATTTTCCTTAAAGCTGCTTACTCGAGAGAGGACACCAGCAGGCGGGCAGTTTGGCTGGGGCGGCACCCTACAGAAAAGATATCTGTAGGGCCTAATGGTAAACTCATCCAGGTTGGAAATCTGGAGTTGAGTGCGAAGGCAAAAGTTTACCTGACTGTATCTTGCACAGCAAAAGATGCAGAGATGAAAGTCGGGCTTAGCGACCCCTCATGGTCTTTTACTAGGACCTGAGTGTGGCAGAAAAGGTACCTCAAGGATAACAGGCTTGTCGCGCCCGATAGTCCATATTGACGGCGCGGTTTGGTACATCGCTGTCGGCTCTTCCTATCCTGGTTGTGCATTAGCAACCAAGGGTGTCGGAGTTCACGCATTAAAAGGGATCGTTAGCTGGGTTAAATACGTCGAAAGACAATCCAGTCTAATTAGAGAACCAAACCAAGAATTAGCAAGCAAACATAAAACGTTATGACAAATGTAAATCTCAATGGAAAACACATAGTTTAGATTACAAGTAATTAGCTTTAACATCGCTTATCAAAGTAGATGTATAAGATAATTATTTCAGTTTAAACATAATAACACAAACAAGAACGCAAACCACGAAAAACAAACAATAATTCACATCGCGGCGTAGCATGAAAGCAATTTCATGAAAAATAAAATTCGCTCATATCGGTGAAGTCTTCTTATTCAATACTGTAATAAGATGGTAACCCCGAGGGAAGTCGTTTTAACTAGCCCTAAGCAGAAATGCAAGGGAGAGTTTGTAAGAGAACCGTAAGGTTCGCTTAGAATTGACCCCGTAGAGACTTTAGGATTAAATTCCTAAGACTTATCTTTTACAAAGATAGGTAAAACGCGAATCCCCTCATTCAAGGGTTAGATTAAGTAGTTAGCTCGTACATCGCTTATCAAAGTAGGCGTATAAGATAATTATTTCGGTTTAAACATTGACAAGGGTGAAGGTATAGTCCATACAAAACAAATAAATAAGTTTTGAGTATATACGCGAGACAGTATGTATGATATCTACTAGGCGCGCTGTTGTCTGAGTGGAACGATTATCTAGTACGAGAGGAACGGTAATCGGATGCCTCTGGTATAGCGGTTGTTATGAGCAGGCCGCGCAGCTACGCATTTACGGATAAGCACTGAAAGCATCTAAGTGCGAAGCCGTCCGCAAGACGAGACAACTAAGGCCGTCAAAGAAGATGACGTTGATAGAGATGATGTGTACGCCCCGAGAAAACGAGGGGTTCAGCATGCATCTACTAAAAGCCTCATAATAATTTTAAATTATTTGCGCGTAGAAATATACATAAAAATATATGAAAACATAAAATACAATTCTTGGTTCAAAGTCCAGGAATTATAACATGATTCTCTTCTGCTTGTTTTATTTGATTATCTCTTATTCTGACATTTGATTACCAAAGATATTTATATCTAAGATATTTGTATCTAAGCACATCAACATCAGATATGAATAAAAACCCAAAGGCTCTACCCTTAGGACTGATACTAGAAGAGGGTCTACCAAACGAAATTATTTCTTCCAGACTTGACTCTGAAAAGATTAAATATTTTACATATTGGGATAAAGAGAATAATGGTTATTTCAGAAGCTCAACAATAACAATCAATGTTATGAGTGGTTTATCTTTCCAGCAGAGGAAACAACTAAGTAGAGAAGAAAAAGATAGAATAATTAACAGATCAAAGACAAGAATAATAGAGATTTTAGGCTATCCTAATAATGTTAATCTCGGAAAGTATTCATATTTCTCAATATATCGAATTTGTCCAGATTTTAACTGGCCAAATATAACTGGAAGAGTAAAATTTGTAAGAGGCAGCTTAATAGAAAGAGTGATGCTTGATTTTCAGTAAATTGAGATTCATTATCTTTTCATTATTCATCTATTTTTGCTTGCAATAACTATAAAACTACCCGATTATAATAATCTTTTAATATCCTTATCATTGTGAAAAGTTATGAAACATGTTGTATTTTCAGATGTTCATTCTAATCTTGAAGCTCTTTCTTCTGTTCTTGATGATATCAAATCTCGGAATCTTGAAAAGGCAAAAAAAATATGTTTAGGAGATATTGTAGGGTATGGTCCAAATCCAAATGAATGCATCGATATAGTTCTTGATGCTGTTGGAGAGAATGTTGTTATTGGAAATCATGATAGGTCTGTTGCCTGGCGTATTGTTGGAGATGCGAGATATCTGGCAGAACAGTTTATAATGAATCAATATGCAGAATGGGTTTTATCTTGGACTGCTAAGAATTTAAATGATAAAAACAAACAAAGATTAGTAGAGTTAGTTAAATCCGATAAATATATTATGGGGGAGGAAAATTTAATTTTTACTCACAGCACACCAATTGAGCCGGGAAGAATGGATTATATCGAGTCAAGTTACGATGCGACAATGTATTTTTTTGGAGATAAAAAGTTCAAAGGCAAAATTGCCTTCGCAGGTCATATCCATAAGCCTCAATTATATCATTATAATAATGAAACTACAAGAATTGATATTTCTAAGGAAATGCCTCTTGGAAAGCAAAATGAAAGAATGTCAAAGAAATTTTCTCTTGCAAATTCAGAATCTTCTCTGATTGTCGTTCCGGGACTAGGTCAGCCAAGAGATAAAAACAATAAAACAGGATATGTTATTTACGATTCAGATTCAAAAACTCTGGAAATTATAAGGCTTCCATACGATTTTAAACAAACACAGGAAAAAATGGTCGGGGCAGATTTTCCAGAATTATTAATAGAAAGATTAGCACTTGGAAGATAAGTTTAAATATTTCTCTTCTTGTGCATTCTGATGAATATTTTTCCAACCCTAAGCAGCAAATGGGCTCGTGTTGATTTGGATGAAGAATCTTGCAAGTCCGGACTTGATTTTTCTAATCCTTCAGCCTGTCAAGATTGGCTAGACAGTCTGGGAGAGCAAAAAGAATAGACTATTTTTATGGAGGTTTTCTTGAAGATAGAACATATCTATGGAGAAATCATCCAACTGAAAAAGGAGAAAGTTTGATTCATTTAGGAACAGATTATACTGTTCCTTTTGGAACACCCGTATGTTTGCCAAAACCGGGGGAAGTTTATCATATAATGTTTGATCCCGAGAACAAAATCGGCTGGGGAGGAAGATTAATTTTCAAGTTAGAAGGTGGAAATTACTTGTTGTTCGGACATCTAAAACAAGACATAAAATTACAACTTGGACAGCCAATTAAAGAGGGAGAAATTGTCGGAATTATAGGCGAAACAACCGAGAATGGAAATTGGTGGCCGCATTTACATGCACAGCTGATGAATTCACAATTCATGGTTAATTATGTCAATAAATTTAATAATATTGATGGATATGCCCCAGCAAACAGTGATGAAATAAGAAATGTTTTCAATCCGGAAATAATTATTAATGACGGGTCAAGAGGATATGCAATTTATTGATTAAATTATTTTTTATTTTTTGCAATAATTTTAAATACTAGTTTGTCCTGATAGTAATATCAAAAAATGTTTGCAAAAATTGAAAAGAGGTGGTAAAAATGTCAAAAAAAGCGCGCGGAAAAGTTTCTAAAAGGACGAAGAGAGTCTCGAGCAAGAAGAAGAAATACTACTCTAAAAAGAAAAAGTATTATTCCAAGAAGAAAAAATACTACGCTAAGAAAAGAAAGAGAAGATAATTTTTCTTTAAAAAATCAGGGATTGCTTCTTTTGCCCTGAATTTTTTATTTATCGGCGTAACTTTTCTCGAAACTAATGAGTTAAGAGAGTACGGAAGTCGTATCAATTCTATATTTCCCTGCGAAACCCATAGATCTATTGGAAATCTCCTGAATTTAGCGGTGAATTCTTTCCTTTCATGCTTGTTCATCATATACGCCTTCTTATCCAAAATATGGATATGGAATCCCCTCCCGGAATAAACCATTTTCATTTCCTTGAAATATTTTTTTAGTGCATTCTTCATATTTTTTGCATAACTATATGCTGTCGACAGGCATCTTCCATTTAATTTGTCGCATTTAGAGATATTGTCGCTGTCTACATCAAATACTATCTCTTGTTCTGTCCAGCTTTTTTTGTTTAAATGTCTGAGCTTCTGCCAGGCATGCTTGTATCTTCCCCTATCATAATAAACATCTTCTGGAACATATTCTTTTATCTTCCCTTTCAGCTCAGAGAACAGAAAGTAAATCATTTCACCTTTTAGTTTGGGATTTTTTATTATTCCAGTATCCGTCCCGGCGTCAAGAGCGCATATCTGGGGAAGTTTCATCCCATTTTTCTTAAACCATCTCTTAACTTTGTTTATATCGAATTCTTTCCTGTAGAACGCCTCTCTTTCTTCCAAAGTCGAAGGCCTGAATTCAACCTCTCTCATTTCTATATATAAAATCAAATCTTTATAAAACCATTTGTTAAAAGGTAGAAACAAAAGAATAATTGAATTAATTACAAAAGGCCTTTGTGATGAAGTAGTTCAGCAGTTAGGATTGCTCCTCTGGCTGCTCCAGTTGCTCCAAGTATTCCTGCTTTGACTTTTTTCATTAAATTAAGTTCTGGAAGAAGTATATAACATTTATTGTACTGAAGATAAACTGTGAAAAGCAAAAATTTAAATAGATTCCAGTTCTTTAAAAGAAATGCAAAGTGCAGATAAATCCTTCAGTGGAACAAGTTCTTTAGCTTTGCTGCTCTTACTTTTGTGAAATTAAGCTTCTAGTTTGCTTTCAGTTTATTTTTAGTTTGATTTCACTACATCATAAATCTTTAGAGGTTTCTATGACAAATAAAATAACTATATTCGATACAACATTAAGGGACGGGGATCAAGCCCCAGGGTTTCATTTCCTTAGAAATGAAAAGCTAGCTCTGGCAAAGCAGCTTCACAAGCTGGGAGTTGATGTAATAGAAGCCGGTTTTGCAGTTTCTTCATGCGGAGATTTCGAATCAATAAAACAAATATCCAAGGAATTTGGGCAAGAAGATGTTGTAATATGCTCATTGGCGAGAGCTGTAGAGGGAGATATAGAATTAGCAGCAAAAGCCATTGAAAATGCAAAAAATCAAAGGATTCATACATTCATTGCAACAAGCGACATCCACATAAGTGGAAAATTCAAGAAAACTAATGGATGGGTTATAGAAAAAGCCAGAAATGCAGTTAGAAAAGCGAAATCTTATGTTTATGATGTAGAATTCTCATGCGAAGATTTTTCAAGATCTGATTTAAATTATGTTGTTCAAGTTGTTAGAGCGGCAATAGAGGAGGGCGCAACAACTATTAATCTTCCAGATACTGTCGGCTGCCTTGCTCCTTTAGAATCATATGAAAAAATAAAATATGTAATTGATAATGTAAGAAACTCTGGTTTAGACGCAATTTTTTCCATTCATAATCATAATGATCTTGGAATGGCTACAGCGAATACTCTGATGGGAATTCTTGCAGGAGCCAGACAAGCAGAGGTTACTATAAATGGAATAGGAGAAAGGGCAGGAAATACAGCTTTGGAGGAAATTGTTGCAGCAATGATTTTGAAAAATGTCGGCTATTCTGGAATAAAAACAGAGTTTATCAAAGAAACAAGCGAGATGTGCTCTCAATTCACAGGCCATTACCCCCAAGATAATAAAGCCATAGTAGGAAAGAATGCATTTGCCCATGAAGCCGGTATTCATCAGGATGGGATGTTGAAAGACAGGAATACATATGAGATATTTGAACCAAAAATGTTTGGCTATGAAAGCATTCAAACCTTTGGTCCAAGATCAGGAAGAAATGCTCTTAGAACAAAGTATAAACAATTAGGATATTCTTTCAGGGAGGATGAATTTGAATCTCTTTTCATTAAATTCAAAGCTTTTGCCGACGATAGAAAGAAAATTCTTGACAGTGATTTGATCAGGTTAACATCAGATAAATTTAGTCTGTGCGGGTAGTAAAAATTAAATAGAAGACTTAAATATGCTAGAAAATATTCTTTATTATGGTAATGGAAATGTTGGAATATATTCTAAAAAAAGCAAGAGCAGCATACAACAGAAGGTTTGGCAAGCTCCCAAAGATTTCTGATTCGTTATATCTGAGAATTATCCCAACACAGTATGATAAGCTTGTTGGAGCAAAGAAAGTTGAAAGGGCAGATGAATTACTTTTAGAATTAGAACCTATTGAAGGAATTAATGAGTATGGCATCTCTGAATGGGCAATGCAGATTAATGAGGTGACTTACCCCTATGATAAAAGAAATTTAACTAAAGAAATAATAAGAAGAGTTTCAGTCCCAATCGTTCCATTATTTGTCAGAGCAGCAAGAAATACAGATATTTTGTTCGAAGAATATAAAAAATTCCTTGCTGAAAAAGTTGCCCCATTTCGAAAAATTGCATCTGAGGAACAGGCAAAAAGAGAATTTAGAGAAAGTCCCTGGAGGGCATCAGTTCTTCTGATTCCATCTGATTGTAAAGACCATCCGGGAAGTGATTATGTTTCCAGAGATTTAAGCAAATTTATTTCAACTCCTCTGAAAATCAATCCAATTTATTTAAGCAGATCTTATGTAGAAGATTTTGACAGAATAGTGAGATTTGGCTTGGCAATAGACAGAATGCATGCCTATGGTTTAGTTTTCGAAAATGCTCGCGACAATGGAGTCCTGGACTTTTCTATTATCGGCAAGAGGTTATTTGACAATGCTTCGATAACCCGCAAACCCTCAATTGCATAATCTTATCTGCTGTTATTTTCTCCCAAATCAGTAGCAAAACTAGGCTATAAGGTTTTTAAACTCCAATTCTTGTCAATTTTTATGTCAAAAATATTATATGATGGAGCAAGAAGGTCTAGGGCATATGATGGATTAGATGTCTATCTTTCCCAGATATCTGGGCCTCTTTTAACAAGAGAGGAAGAATTTGCACTCGCTGTAAAAAAGATGAGGGGGAACAGAAATGCGAGAAGAGAATTAATTAATCGCAATTTGAAGCTTGTTGTGAATGTCGCTAAAAAATATACCTATAGAGGGGTTCCACTATTGGACTTAATAAGCGAGGGCAATCAAGGATTAATGGAAGGAATTGATAGGTATAATCCATACAATAAGAAAAAAGCAAAATTGAGTACCTATGCAAGGTATTATGTAAGAAAAAATATTCTTAATGCATTGAAAAAAGAAAGAAGAAGATATCTGGCAAAATATCATCCAAAAGACGGACCAGTTACATTTGTTTCCATAGATGAACCAACCGGCGATGATGGGGAGTCAATGGAGACATTAATAACAGATATTCACGCAAGAATGCCCTACGATGATATATGTGAAAGATCTGATTCTGCTTTTGTGCATAATCTTCTTAAAAAATTGAACCCCCAACAAAGAAAGGTTTTGGAGCTAAGATTTCTTAGACTAAATGGGAAGAAAAAAACACTTGAAGAAATTGGAAAAATCTACCATGTGACTAGAGAAAGGATTAGGCAAATTCAAAATGAAGCTCTGGCAAAATTAAGGGCTAATTAGTACGCAAAGCCGACCAAAACTAAAACTTTATAAAACCCTTTGCATAAAGATAATAATGGATAAAAAAGGGGAAATGGTAGATAACTCATTTGGGTTAGTCTCTTTTATCTTCGGAGTTTTGAGCGTTCTAATTGCTTTCTTGATAATATTTGCAGTTTTTTCTCCGGCAGTTGGCTTTGTTTTGTCAGTACTGGGGGTAATATTTGGCTTTATTCAAATTAGAAAAGGAAAAACGAGCTGGGCGGTCGCAGGATTAATTCTTTCATTCATAGGGTTGTTAATTAACAGCTTCATACTAGCGAGGGTAATCTCGGCATTGTCCAATTTCATTCAACAGTGCAATGCTTTTGGAGGATGCGAGAAGTATCTTCAGGCATTAACTCAGCAGCAGGTTGCCAGTCAACTTCCAGTATAAAATGACAAAAAATAAGAAAGCAGCAATTGAATTATCTGTCGGAACTATCATCATAATTGTCTTAGGTGTTACAATGCTAATTCTCGGGATGGTTTTAGTCAGAAGTATAATGTGCAAAGCAATAGGACTAACAGCGGGAGTTTCAGATACTGCTGATAAAGAGATAAACAGGATATTCGGGACCAGCGGGGGAGAAGTTGCCTGCATAGGAGAGAGCGAAGAAGCTGTGAAACTTGCTCCAGGAAAGACTAACTATATTACCTGTGCAGTTCATGCATCAGAACAGGCAAAATATAAATTCACACTAATAAATGCCAATTCTGGTCAGGCTGCTTTGACATCTGCTGTATTAAATAGCTGGATACAAAAACCATTGACAAGAACATATGATATTGGCCCGAGCGATGGAAAGTCAAAAGACGTTATAGCTATCAACCTTCCAGATAACGCTGCTGAAGTTCCAGTCACATTCCAAGTCAAGGTCGAGAAGACAACAACTGCCAATCCAATTTCAGACGCAGTTTATGATCAAAATCTTCATTTTGAGATAAAGAGACTCGGATTCATAAGGTCAGCGATGTGCTGATTATTCTTTGGGAAATATTTTTTAAATAGCTAAGTTTAATAACTGAATTTATTACCCTAAAATATGAGTTTAATTGACAACTACAAGAAATATAAGTGGTTTTACACAAATTCTGGCAAGCTGGTAGTTGGGGGAAAGAATGCAGTCCAGAACGAAGAGATGCTTCATTTGACTAAGAAAGAAAAAAAAGATTTCATAGTTATGCATACTTCCTCTCCAGGAAGTCCGTTCAGCATAATTTTAGATAATATCAAAAAAATCAGTAAAAATGACTTGGAGGAAACGGCAGTTTTCACAGCCTGTTTTTCCCAAGCCTGGAAATCAGGAAAAAAAACAGCAGATGTTGATATTTTTAGGTCCTCCCAACTTAATAAGCCTGGAAAAGCAAAGGTTGGAACTTGGCAGGTTCTAGGAGAGGTAGAAACAGTAACCGTTCCATTAGAATTAGTTCTAACAAGGCAGGAAGGAGTTTTAAGAGCTGTCCCAGAAAAAACAGTTAAAAAAGGCATTTTAAAGATACTTCCAGGAAAACTAAGAAAAGATGAAATAATAACTAAGATACAGCTTTCTGTTAAAGAGTCTTTATCTCAGGAAGAGCTTTTTTCTGCCCTTCCCGCAGGAGGCATCAGGATAGAAAAAATATGATAACAGAAACAAAATTCCAAATAGGAAAGAATGGCATTACGGGAGGAGTAATAGAAGGATTAAATAATGCTCTCAAAACCCACAAAAGAATAAGAATCGCTGTCCTCAAATCCTCTGGAAGAGACAGAGATTCAATCCAGGAAATGGCAAAATCCATTCAATCCAAGCTGGATGTTCATTGCGAGTTCAGAATAATCGGATTTACTATAATTTTAAGACGACAAGCTGGAAAAAATAAAGATAAAGTATAACAGTAAGATGAGTTGTATTAACTATTAGATAGTAACAATAGCGAAAGGTTTAAATAGGTATTATTTCTATAAAAAATATGAAATTACAAAGAATTGACCAAGGAAATTGGGCATATTGTTTAGCACAAGCTAAGAATGCAAATAAGCGTGTTTCTACAGGAAGAGAACTTATTGAAGATAGATTAGAAAGAGGAGTTAATGATCAAACACATTTTGAAGGAGGAGCTTGGACAGCAGAAGATTCTAATGTTGTTGATGGAGCAATATTGCTGGCAAGAGCAGAATTTAATCCGCTTATTCCCTATGCAAAACAAGCTGTAGAAGCTCAGAGAACAGGCGAATTTTATTTAACTGATGAAATAAGAAAAGGCAAGAGACCATTTACTCAAGTACTTAGGCAGATAGCTGAAAAAGATGAAATAAAACCTTTAGAACAAAAAAGGGTTTTGAATCTTGGACAGGCTAAAACTCATCCAGTTCCAACAGATAGTTTTGCTGATGATCCAACAATAAGATGGAAAGCTGAAAGTCCAGAATTAGCTAATAGATATGGATTATTTTTAAGAAATGAATTGCCAGAGAATTTGAGATTGCCAGAAGTTACTGTTTATTTGCCAAGAATAACTGGGGAAGATTATGCAAGAGGACACTGGTTGGACGGGCTTGACAGGAACTACAGGTCTGCCTTCATCTGCAACGACAGGAGCCTGAGCGATGATTATGGCTCTGTCTTTGGGGTTTCTGTGGAAAGTGCCGAAGGCACTTCGCGCCAAATTAACGAGCCAAAAGTTCGTGGTTATACTCCGAGACAGGCAAAACAATATTTAACTATAATAGATGGTGTTATTGAAGGTAAGAGAGGCACAGCTTCACTGAGAAAGGTTGCTGATTTCTTTAAAAAGTAATCAGATTTATAAAATCCTTATTTCTTATCAAATTGGTTCTGGTAGCACCAGAACTACAAGTTAGTTTATTAGCGCATATTTAGGTTTATTTTAAGCCATAAAATTCAACTGCAACATACGTGAAGCAGTGGTGACATGAAGATAAATTGACTATAACGCCTGGTTGAACAGGCTTGACAGGAACAACAGGTCTAACTTCAACTGCAACAACAGGAACCTGAACAATGATAATGGCTCTGTCTTTGGAATAGTTCTGGCTACCAGAATTATCATAATATGGAAAGTTTATTTTGTAAGATCTACTCTATGGAAAACTTGATTCTTGCTTGGAGAAAAGCAAGAAAAGGAAAAACCTTGCATAAAGATGTTGTTGAATTTGAAAAGCACCTAATAGAAAATCTTCTTGCTTTGCATTATGAATTAAAAAATAAAACCTATAAACTAAGGCCATTAACAACTTTTGTTTTGAGAGACCCGAAAACAAGAGTAATCTCTAAATCAGATTTTAGGGATAGAGTTGTTCATCACGCTATCATCTTAGTTATAAGTCGCATGTTTGAGAGAGAATTTATTTATGATTCATGCGCCAATCAGATTGGTAAGGGCAATTTGTTTGCTTTGAGCAGATTTAACTTATTTTCAAGAAAAATTACAAAAAACCTTACGAGAAATGCTTTCTGCCTTAAAGCAGATATAAGGCATTATTTTAAAGAGGTTGATCATGAAATTCTTTTAAAGATAATTAGAAGAAAAATAGCTGATGAAAAAGTTATTTGGCTGATTCGCCGAATTCTTAGCAATACAGTCCAATCGGGGGGGGGGCGGACGCCCGAAGGGTATGCCTTTGGGCAATTTAACTTCTCAATTCTTCGCTAATGTTTATCTTAATAAGTTAGATTATTACGTTAAACACATTTTGAAAGCTAAGTACTACATTCGTTATGTTGATGATTTTGTTATTTTGCATGAATCTGACAGACAATTAGAAATATGGAAAGAACAAATTGACCCCTTTTTGAGAGAAAGATTGAAGATAGAACTTCATCCTCAAAAATCAAGGATAATTCCTCTTTCAAGGGGGACTGACTTTGTTGGATTCAGAAATTTTTATCGTTTCAGATTGGTAAGGAAGAGAAATATAAGAAAAATGCAAAAAAGGATAAACGAACTGAAAAAGTGCGAGATCTCTTATTGGAAATTAATGGAAAGCTGTCAAGGTTGGCAAGCATATGTTAAATGGTCAAATTCATTTAATCTTAGGAAGAAAATATTAAAGGAGATTCAAAAAGTCAAAAAAGAAAGATTGAAGCAGGTTTCTATTTCTAGGTATCTTCTTTAAATAGATTTAAGTCCCGAAGATGCAATAAATACACGCCAGAACCATAGATTTATAAAGCAAATTTCTTAAGGAGTGTTGGGTCTAGCGGCCTTGAGCCGATCTAGTGTTGCAAAGCACGGCCTACTACATTAAGATGACAGACATAAGAATGATTGAGCCTGGTAAGTATAATAGTTCTCTAGCTGAGGCTTTAAAGAAACTTCCAGAATTCAAGAAGCCAGAGTGGGTTGATTTTGTAAAAACAGGAGCAAGCAAGAAAAGACCAAATATTGATTCAGACTTTTGGTATAAAAGAGCTGCTTCTATATTAAGACAGATTTATGTAAAAAAAGTAGTTGGTGTAGAAAGATTGAGAACAAGGTATGGCTCCAGAAAAGGAAAAGGAGCAAAACCAGCGCATTTTTACAAGGCTGGAGGAAAAATAATAAGAAAGATATTACAACAGGCAGATTCCGCTGGATTAACAGAAAAAGTAAAAGCAAAGCATTCAGGCAGGCAATTAACAGCTAAAGGAAAGGAATTTCTTGAAAATCTTGCAGGAGAAGCAAAATGAAACAGGCACTTCAAAAAAAAGTAAAGCTTGGCGTCCACAACAGAAGGACAAAATGGGCTCCGTTCTGGGCAGTTCTGCGAAAGCACGGCCAGGGAAAAAGAGTTCATCCATCTCAGATTACCAAGAAAAGAAGACATTGGAGAAGAACAAAACTAAGAATAAAACCAAGGAGAGCCAAGAAGACCCATCTAGGATAAAATGAAAAACACAATAAACGTAACGACAATAAACTTGAGCAAGACAATATATGATAGATTTTATCGGGTAGTTGGCAGGGTTCTAAATCCTACTGCTATCTCATACGATAGAATGTCTGCTGTTTTTAACTATGAAAATGCAAGATTAATATTGCAAAAGACTGAAAAACCAAAAGTCGAAATAATCGCTCCAGAAAAGGATTTAACTAGCATCCTAGCAGGGATTAAAAGAATTATAGGTATCGATTTGCTAGAAGCAGAGGTTGTATAAAATGGCAGAAACAAAAACACCAAAAGCAGAAACGAAAAAGCTGGAAAGAGAATATATAATTCCATTGAGAAAAGAGTGGCTTAAAGCTCCAATGTATGAGAGAACTGGCAAGGCAATAAAAGCCATAAAGAAGTTCATTGCCAAGCACATGAAAGTGCTTGATAGAGATGTAAATAATGTCAGGTTGGATGTATATTCAAACAATGAACTTTGGTTCAGAGGAAGAGCAAATCCTCCAGCAAAAGTAAAAGTAAGAGCAGTAAAAGAGGATAACATAGTAAGAGTTGAATTAGTTGATTTTCCAGCACATGTCAAATTTTTGAAAGCAAAGCATGAGAAATTATTGAAGAGATTTGAAAAGAAGGAAGAGGCAAAGGAAGATAAGAAAGAAAAAAAGAGGGAAGTTCCAGCAGCACAGGAAGGAAAGACTGAAGAGCAGAAGAAAGATGAAAAGGAAAAAGAGACAGCAACAGCAGAGCAGAGAAGCAAAGAATTTGAGGCAAAAGCCAAAGAGCAAAAGCATGTGGCAAAATTAGAAAAACAAAAGAGTCATCCGCAAAGAATGGCCCTGCAGAAATAAATTTTTCATTTTTAAAATGACAAATCCCCAACAAAAAACCTTGAACTGGCAAAACAAAAGAAATTTTAATGAATTCGGAAGGAATTACAGCGAATTAGTTTTATCAAATGGATTAAGAGCCGTGTTTAAGGGCAAAAAAGGATGTGAGCTAGGCAGATTAACAATATATAACCGTGCAGAACAGGCAGTTGCAACAGCAATATATTTTGATGACATAAATCTTCCTGAATTCAGGGGAAATACCGAATTCTTAGAAAATAATTATTTGATGATAAAAAATGCCCAGGGATTAGGTTCTGATTTAACTCTTGGCTTGGAGAAAGTTCTTGAAGGCATAAGAGTGGAACTTGTTGAACCTAGTAAAAAAATTGCAGCGGCTTAATATCTTATTTAGTTTTTAACTAATACGTTCCATTAAATTAAAAGAGGATTATAGATTTATTAATATTTATAGCATTATGTTCAACGAACATTATTCTTTATAGTCTATAATTGTAATTTTATCACCAATTTAGTTAACACAACCCAACATAGAAAGCATTATAAATCTCTTGTTTGGCATAGTTTTATGAAAGGAAAAGTAATAGTTGCTCCAAACTACAGGAAAATAATAGGTCCCCTGATATTTCTCGGAGGACCCAGAGCAGGAACTGGAAGATGGCAGGATAGAGCCATAGATATAATTCATAGTATTAATAGAGAGGCAAACATAGCTTCCCCAAGAAGGCATCCAGAGTTGGACAATCTCTTGAGCCATTCTGAGATGGATGATGACCAAATGAAATGGGACGATTTCTACCTGGAAAGGGCTGCAAAAAAAGGTGGCATAATGTTCTGGCTTGCTGAAGAAGATGAGCATAATTATGACAGCGATTATGCGCAGATTTCAAGGTTTATGCTTGGCAAATGGATGGTTAGATATCAGAGAGATAAATTCAATTTTGTTCTCGGAGTTGAAAATGGATTTCCCTGTAGCAGTTACATAAGAAAAAGTTTTGCAAGAGAGTGTCCGGACATCAAAATTTACTCATCTATAAGCGATGCCTGCAGGGTTATGCTGGACAAAATATATCCTGATGAACATAATTTACTCTCAGAAAGAGAAGGTAAAAAATAATTAAATAGTCTAAGTTTCTTTTATTCTCATGTCCCTAAAGTTAATTAGAAAAGAGATAAGGAAAGCAGCTAATCCAAAAAAAGCCAAACTTCTCTTAAGATTCTTTAAAACAGGCAAGGGAGAATATGGAGAAGGAGATGTTTTTCTTGGCATCACAGTTCCAAAGCAGAGAGAAATAGTCAAAAAATTCAAGGATCTCCCCCTTCGTGACATAGAGGATTTAGTGAAGTCAAAGATTCACGAAGAAAGGTTAATAGCCCTTCTTTTATTAGTTTATAATTATCAAAAACATCAAGAAATGAGGGAAGAAATTTATGCATTCTATTTGAAAAACATAAAACATGTCAATAATTGGGACTTAGTTGACTTATCCGCGCCAAACATTGTAGGTAAATTCCTCCTTAAAATAGATAAATCTTCTCTTTATTATTTCCTAAAATCAAAAAATATATGGAAAAGAAGAATTGCAGTTCTTTCCACATTTGAATTCATAAGAAATAATGATTTTGAAGATGCATTGAAAATAGCCGAGCTCTTGTTGAAAGACAAACACGATTTAATTTACAAAGCAGTGGGTTGGATGTTAAGGGAGATTGGAAAAAGAAACACAAATGAATTAATAAAATTCCTTAATACATATTATAAAAAAATGCCTCGGACAATGCTAAGATATTCAATTGAAAAGCTTCCTGAAAAGCAGAGGAAAACGTATTTAAACAGCAATTCATAAGAAGAATCATGAAAATATTTGTAAAAACAAAACCATCTTACACAATTAAAATCGAAAAAGGCCTAATTAAGGAAAATGGGCTTCCAAGGGGCTTCATAATAACAGATTCAAATGTATATGAAATATATAAATCATTGATTAAAGATGATTTTTTCTGTATAAAATCAGGGGAGCAAAGCAAGGATATTGATGTCTACAAAGAAATCCTGGAAAAGATTAGAGATAATGACACAATTATTGCCTTCGGAGGGGGAGTAGTAGGTGACATTGCAGGATTTGTTGCATCTACATACAAAAGAGGAGTTAAATTGATTCACATTCCAACCACATTGCTTGCAATGGTAGACAGCAGTATCGGTGGAAAGAATGGAGTCAATCTCGGAGAAAAAAAGAACTACATTGGAACTATTTACCAGCCATTTGAAGTTATAATTGATCCTTTATTTTTGGAGACTCTTCAAGAAAAAGAATGGCAAAACGGCTTATCTGAAGTAATAAAGTACAGCTATCTTTTCGGCAAGCCGGATATAAAAAAGATATCTCTAAAAATAGATAGTAAAGAATTAGATAAAGTAATCTTTGACTGCTGTAAAAGCAAGGCTGAAGTAGTAGAGAAAGATCCCTTTGATTCAGGATACCGGCATGTTCTCAACTTCGGGCATACAATCGGACATGCAATCGAACTCTTGTCAGGATTAAATCACGGGGAAGCCATCTCGATAGGCATGGCAAAAGAGTTAGAGTTAGCAGTCAAACGAGGCATTACGAACAAAAAAGATTCTGAAATAATAATTAACAGATTAAAATCAGTTGGACTTCCAACATCTATTCCAGAAAACCTGGACAAAAATAAGATAATAGAGATTATGAAGGCGGACAAGAAAGGCAAGTTTATTTTTGCGCTAAACAAGGAAAGATATTCTGTAAAATTAAGCGAAGAAGAAGTAAGGAGCATATTATGATAAACATAGAGCAAATAAGAAAAGAAAAGCCAATCGAAGAACTTATCAAATTTGGAGTGATTAATATAGACAAGCCGACAGGCCCAACATCATTTTCAGTTACAAATTATATTGCAAAGCAGTTGAAACTGAATAAAACATCCCACATGGGAACACTTGACCCAATGGTTACAGGGGTTCTTCCTATCCTATTGGGGAGAGCCTGTAGGTTAAGCGATTATTTTATGCATAAAAATAAAACATACGTTGGGATTATGCGTCTTCATAAAGAAAATGTATTTGATAAAGAGATAAAAGATGCAATATCTAAGTTTATAGGAAAAATAAAACAGCTTCCTCCAGTAAGAAGCAGTGTTAAAAGACAAATAAGGGAAAGAGAAATCATTTCATTTGATATTTTGGAAAGGTCTGGAAAAGATGTCTTGTTTTCAACAGAAGTCCAAGCTGGAACATACATAAGAAAATTAATAGATGATATGGGAAAAGAACAGGGAATCAATGGAGCCCACATGCTGGAATTAAGAAGGATCAAAGCAGGGTTATTCAGAGAAGATAAAATAGTAAGCCTCTATGATTTTGATAAGGCTGTTGAAGAATATAATAAGGGAAAGGATAAGCCATTAAGAGACATAGTAATTCCTGCAGAAATTATCTCAACTCTTCTTCCTATAGTTCAGATATCTGGCAAAAAGCTCATCCATGAATTATTGACTGGAAAGCCAATATTCAAAAAAGACATTGAATTGGATAATAAGATAACTGATAGATTTTGTATATTCAATAAAGACATCTTTATTGGAGTCTATCACAAAGCAGACGAAGGAGATATAATCGCAAGAGCAGAGTTCGTTTTCAATTAAACATTAAAAATTAAATAAGCCTTATAAACTCCAATCTCCTTTATAGGAAATGAATACTTTAGGGGTGATTATTTTGCTTCTAGTCCAATACTCATATTGGATAGTTTCTTTGGCTGCTTTGCTTGGCGGAGAAGAGCTGCTTATATTCTTCTCTATTCTTTCAGGGCATGGCTTGTTGAGCATATGGGCAGTGGCAGTTATTGGATTTTTAGGTATCTTAATCTCCGATATATTCTGGTTCTTTATAGCAAGGACAAAGACATTTGAAAGATTAAAAAATAAATCAAAAAGATATGCATTGTATAAGCATGCAACAAATATAATAAAAAAATTCAGCCATGAAAACGATTTTCTCTATCTGTTGTTTACTAAATTTCTTTATGGATTGAGAATTATAAGTGTTCTTAGAGTTTCAAGAAGAAAAAAGTCATTCTGGATGTTTTTGTTGCTTGATGCTTTGGCTATTTTAATATGGTCTGCCATAATGCTCTCTCTTGGCTGGTTTATAGGAAATACATTCTTTACAGCTATAAATATATTCGAGGACTTGCACAAAATAGCTCTTTTGGCTATAAGTGTAATCGTTGCTCTTTATGTTGTAGAATCTGTGATAAAGAAAAAGTTGCAGAGGTAAAAATCCAAAGCCTTTTAACCTATAAATTCAAGAATATTCTATGAGGGAATTTATTTATTATTCAAGGACAGCGCCAACTTCAGGAAGTTACATTGGAGAGAATTTGCAGGAATCTGGAAGAATAGACATAGCAATACATACTGTTATTGCTGCTTTCTTTTTGTCACATAAGATAAGAACAGATGCAAAATTGCATTTATGCTTTGCCGGACCTCCAACACCCCCAAGACATTTGGAAATAAAACCAGTTACTGAAGGAGAAACAGGAGTTGATAAAATTTATCTGTCAAAAACAAATATTTCTGCAGTTTTAAAAAAGATGCTTTACAAATATAGAGAAGGAGAAAGAAGAGAGGTTTTTCCGGGATTTTGGATTCAAAAGAAGAATTTCCTTGAAGTTGTGAATGATTTGCATAAAGAGGGGAGAAATATCTATGTTCTTGACCCCAATGGAGAAGATATCAGGACTTGCGAAATAAAAGAAAATCCTATATTTGTTCTCGGAGACCACAGAGGTCTCCCAATAAAAGAGCTAAAAAGATTAAAAGCCCTATGTAAGGCAGTTACTATAGGAAAAAGAACCTATTTTGCCTCTCAAACAATTGCTGTTGTCAATAATGAATTGGACAGAAGAGAGGATTCTGGAAAGTTAAAATGAAAATTGCTTTGGATCTGGATGAAGTAATTGCTGACTTTATGACTGCACTTCTTATTTTTTATCATAAAAAAACCGGAAAGCTGTATAAAAAAGAGGATTTTCCAGAATGGAAATGGTGGCCCCTCTTAGGAGAAACCAGAGAGGAAGCCATAAAAAATGTTGATGAATTTCACATGAAACACATAATCTTGAAGACGTTAAACCAATTGAAGGCGCAGAAGAGGCGATAACAAATCTTTCTTCCAATAACGAACTTTTTATTATAACTTCCAGACCGAGCAGATTTAAAAATAGAGCAGAAAATCGGGTAAAACATCATATCAGAAGAACAATAAAAATAATCAGTGCTGGAGATTTTCATAAAGGGCAAAGTGCAACAAAAGCAGAGATATGCAAGGAACTAAAAATTCCAGTATTGCTTGAAGATGCTCCAGATACTGCTCTTAAATGCGCAGAAAATGAAATAAAAGTCATTTTATTTGATCAACCATGGAATCAAAAAATCAATCATGTTAACTTAATTAGGGTAACTGGATGGAAAGAAGCGCTTGAAGAGATAAAAAAATTAAAGTCAACTTCCAAATAATAGAAAATATGTATTCTTATCTGAAAAACACGATGATAAATAGCCATTATGATGAAGCATAATAATATTTAAAAGCGGGAAAAATCAAAAAGAAAGATGGCAAAAGGGATATCTGTTAAATTAAAAAGTTATCAGGACACCGTTCCTAAGTTACTTTCCTTGATTAAGCTGAATGAAGAGTTAAAGAAGCATAATAAGATAGTGTTGAAGCCTTATTTGTCCTCAGATTTGGCAAAATCAACCAAAGGAGAGTTTGTTGAGTCTGTTTTGCAGTATTGTTTGAAGCATAAAAATCCTGAAGCGCAAATATTCATAGCAGAGGGGGCAGATGGCGCATCAACAATGGATTTGTTCGATGAGTTAGGATACAAGGGTCTGTCTGAAAAGTATTCAATAGGATTAATTGATTTAAATGACGCCGAAACAAAAGAAATACGGGATGGAGGATTTCTAAAATTTAATAGAATAATGTATCCTGAAATTCTGATGGACTCATTTGTCATCTCTCTTCCATTTTTGAATGAAGATGCAGAGTTGGAGATGATAGGCTCCTTATCTTCTATGATTGGCGCATTCCCTTCTTCATTCTATAAGGGAGTATTTTCCTCAAAAAAGAAAAAGATAAGAAAGGAACCAATAAAATATGCAATTCATGATATATTAAAGGCAAAGATGCCTGACCTTGCTATTATAGACGCATCAGCAAAAGGTTCTTTGCTAGCGGGTCAGCCTCTTGAAATGGATAAACAGGCAGCAAGACTTTTAGGAAAAGAATGGAAATCAATCCAGCATTTGAAGCTTTTAGATGAATCTTTTAGCCCAAGAGAAGAGGGTTCAAAGAGATCTAATAGCATCATCTTAATAAAGTAAAAATTTTACTTTGCTTGGACTATATTTTATTTTACCATAAACCTTTTTAACTCCAATTAATAGGTATAATTATGAAAAAGGCAATGAGATTGTTTTTAACTGGAAATATGCAGAGCTTATTTTACAAGCAATCAATAAAAGATGTGGCTGATGGCTATAATGTTAGGGGTTTTTTGAGGATAAAAAGCGATGGGAAAGTTGAGATATTTTTGGAAGGCGAATCTGGAAATGTTGACACTGTCGTAGATATATGCAAGGCGGGGCCAAAATATGCCCAAGTAAGGTCTTTTGAGCAAAAAGAGGAAAAATTGCAGGATTTTAAGGATTTCAGGATAATTAATTTCTAGAAATTAATTTATCAATATAATCATGGCACTCCTAGAACTAAAAATAGACAAGTTAGAGCACGAAAAATTCTCTGAATTGATAATGTACTTGGATAAGAGTAGGTATCCTAAAGGAAAAAATAGTAATCTTTTACCTTATATAAAACTAAAAGGTATCGACAAAGTTAGTGGGGTGCCGCCAGTATATGAAGGAGTTAGATTGGAATACAATAGTGGGATGCCAAATAAGATATTGCAAGGTCTGATGCATTTATTATAAAATATTTATCAAGAGATAATAATTCTACAAAATATACTAAAGATATTTAAATGTTCAAATTTTGATTAAATAAGGCTTATAAAGGCCTTTTAACTTTATAATAAAAATGGGAAGAGAAGACCAAATAATAGAGGAGAGGTTGAGAAAAATAAAAGAGCTCAGGCAGCTAGGAGTTAATCCCTATCCTAATAGATATGATGTTAAAAATTATGCAAAAGATCTCCAAGAAAAATATTCTAAGTTAAAGGCGGAAGGAAAGACAAAAGACCATGTAAAAGTTGCAGGCAGATTAATGGCCTTAAGAGATATGGGAAAAATAGCTTTTGGAGTTTTACAGGATGGCACTGGAAAAATCCAGGTAGTCTTGCAAGATAAAGAAACACCTAATAGGATAGTTGACTTTTGCAAGAAGTATATTGATTCAGGGGATATAGTCGGAGTTGAAGGCACAATTTTTCGAACGCAGAGAGGAGAGTTGTCTGTTTCTGTAAAAAATATTGAGCTTTTAACAAAATCAATTCTTCCTCTCCCTGAAAAATGGCATGGCCTTCAGGACAAGGAAGAAAGATACAGGAAAAGATACATTGATTTAGTCATTAATTCTGATGTGAAATCTGTCTTCCAAAAAAGAACAGCGGTAATTAACTCATTAAGGGAATTTTTGAACTCAAAAGGGTTTATAGAGATAGATACTCCTATGTTGCAGCCACTTTACGGAGGCGGAGCTGCAAAACCATTTATCACAGAACTTAATAGTTTGAAGATGAATGTTTATCTTGCAATTTCAAATGAATTATACTTGAAAAGATTAATTGTCGGGGGATTTGATAGGATTTATACTATGAATAGAGTTTTTAGAAATGAGGGAATAGATGCCACTCATAATCCAGAGTTCACTATCTTGGAAACTATGTGGGCTTACGTAGATTATAATTCTAATATGGACTTATTTGAAGAAATGGTGGAGTTTATTGCGAAAAAAGTCCTTGGCAGAACTAAGATAACTTATCAAGGAAAGGAGATAGAATTGAAAAGGTCTTGGAAAAGAATGACTATGAATGAAGCCATCAGGAAGCATACTAGCCTTGATGTTGACAAGATGTCTGAAAAAGAATTAAAGGAAACTCTGGAAAAGAATAATTTGATATTAAAGCATGAATTTAGCAAAGGAGTGGCAGTCGAAGAAATATTTTCAGAATTAGTTCAGCCAAAATTAATCCAGCCAACAATAATTTATGATTATCCTGCAGATACATCTCCTTTAGCAAAGGCAAAGGAAAAAGATAAAGAGATATGCGAAAGGTTTGAACCCATAATTAATGGCTGGGAAATGGGGAACAATTATACAGAGCTCAATGACCCGGGAAGGCTAAAAGAAGTTCTGTTAAAACAAGCAGAGTTAATCAAAAGAGGAGATGAAGAAGCCGCCCCCTATGATTCTGATTTTGTAAATGCTCTGGAAGTAGGGATGCCTCCAACATCAGGCCTAGGTTTAGGAGTTGATAGATTAGTAATGCTTCTTACAGATTCCCCTTCAATAAGAGATGTAATCGCATTTCCGTTCATGAAGCCTCTTGATAAGCTCATTAAAAAAGAATTGAAAATGGGGAAAATACAAAAAAAGAAGACAAAAAGGTAAAGTCTACAAATAAAAAACTAAAAGGAGGGAAATAAAAATGGCAAATGTAATGCTGGTTGTGAAAAGCAAGATAAAAGAAGCAGCCTCTGACTTGAATGTTGCTTCGGATGTTCCAGAGGCATTAAATGAAAAAGTTCTTGCATTGTTAAAGGATGCAGCTGGAAGAGCAAAGGCAAACGGAAGAAGAACCCTTCAGACTCGAGATTTATAAATAAATTTATTAATTTCAATTTCAACTTTTTTAATATTTAACATAAGATAGGTTTTAATATTCAGTAATTATTCTATTTGATATAAAGAGGGAATATGTCAAACAAAGCAAAGGGTTCAAGAGTGGAGAGAGAATTACTTTCCTTGTTGACCGAAAATGGCTGGAGATGTGTTAGAGTTGCAGGTTCAGGAGTAAACGATGATTCTCCCTGTGATTTAATGGCTGCAAAATTGGGAAAGAAAGCGTATACAATAGAAGCAAAATCATCAAAAAAGACCTCTATTTACATTACAAAAAGACAAATAGAAGATTTCATTTTATTTTCAAGCACGATGGGGCTGATTCCAGTTATAGCAGTCAGATTTAATTATGAAGGATGGCTTTTTATCAATCCAAGCCAGTTAGAAGATTCTGGAAAAAATTGGGTCATTTCTTTAAAGAAGGCAAAAACAGAGGGAAAGAGATTTTCTCAATTTTTCGAATAAGAAAATATTTATTAAATATCAAAACCCTTAAATAGAGCATATCCTTGCCTAAAAAATGGTAAGCAAGCTGTTAAAGATAGTTCTTCTCACAGCAGGAATTGTAGTCTTAACTTCTAATTGTGGATGCAGAAGCATTGGTGCCCGGAAGCCTTATTACCCATTTCCATTCAATAGTATTGAGGAAAGAGGGGAAAAATATCTGAAGGGCGGAGGAGAGGGAAAACAGCCTTATGATGCCCTTGGCGGCTATGAAGTCCAGCAAAAATAATTCAAATCTTTATTTTTTTTTGGTTCTGTTAAATTAAAAGGTGATAAAACCCAGAATACCTTAATAAACTATGAAAGTTCTTTTGAATTAATATAATAAAATATCAACGATGAAATTAGTCATTATCAGTTAGCTTAACAAAACACCCTAAGCATTTCTCTGAGTTAGTTCAATTGCGCTCACAACTATCGAGCAAGCATTAGGGCTCGGTTGATTCTCATATTTGTCTTTGCACTTAATATAATAATAAGCATTATTCTTCCATTCTGCTGCGTGCACATTCAATACACTTGTGTCAATGTACAACATTTGCTTCCCGTCAGCAAAATTATAATTGCACGAATTAAGAGAATACACGCATTGTGCATCTTCATTTGTAACTATTTTCAGTGCATCTGGAACTTCTTTATATGCTCTCGTGACAATTGGCTGGTTTTTGTCAACGAATATTGTAAATCCTGTACTTCCTTCTGCTGCATTCCCTCCTGCATCAACGCATCTCACATAATATTTGTAAGGAATTCCTGCCAGACTTCCAGTCAAGTCAAGTGTTTGTCGACTGATGTAGTTATCTGTTTCAAACATCGCCACATACGAATCTTTATCTCCGGTTGAAGAGAAGTAGCAGACAGCTTTTCCTTCTTCAGCTCCTGCGCCTGTTTGAACTTCCAATGTAACAGGGACTACTTCAGTATTTCCCCTTATTGTCTCATTCGGAATTAAACTTATCAATGTTAATTGTCTTGAGCCTTTCAAATTTAATACATAGCTTTGCTCCATTGAATATCTTTCATTCTCCGGCTTGCCTGGCTGGTCTTTGCATCTGAAGTAGAATATGTTATCCTGTTCATTCTTTATTCCAGTCAAACTCCCGGAGCAAGTATATGTCAACTGCGAGTTAACTTCATAAGTCTTTGTCGCACAATTCATATTGTTTTCCATGTCATTAAATGACTTGTCTATTCTGGACCACTTGCATTCTGCGGGCTCATTCACATAAACATCTATAGGCACACTATCAGCATTGTACTGCACATAAGCGTCATTGTTAATTGAAGTTGCTTCTATTATTGGGGGTGTTGTGTCCGGTCCCTTGTCAACGCAGAATGTGAACACAAAATCATCTTCATTCACATTTCCGTTTGCATCCATGCATTTAACATAAAGAGTTGCTGTCTCTCCATTCTTCAACAATGGTCCAAGGTCAACTCCCGTTGCGTTAGGGCTCGGCAGTTTCATTTCCTGAACATGATTGTATTCAAAGTAATTGCTTCCTCCGAAATAATACTGCATCGAGTCAAATCCTGCTTTCCCTGTTGAATTGCCTCTTGTATAATCAATCTTGCACCTTGCTGGCTCTGAATTTTCATCAGATGTATTTGTTGTAATTCCAAATGTTAACTTTGTAAATGCCTGCAGACAGCCATTTTGATTTAATGGATTGACTATTTTAACTCCCCTGTTTGGGGGCCTTATTGAATTGTCAGGGTCATATTTTAATCCTGTTGTCAAAGCTGATTTCAATGGAGATATTGTAGGACTTTTAACATCAAACTTATTCACCCAGACGCATTTATCATGTCCAGTTCCCTTGTCAACTAATTCACAAGCCTGCCCAAGAGCCTTGCATCTATATTCAGAGCAAGGCTTGAAAGGGTCTTTGTTGCACTGCTCGCATTTCTCTCCTTTTATCGGCGGCTCATAAGGCAGACACAAATAAGTAACAACTTCTTTTTTCTCATCTGTATATGTCAATATGAATACTGCTGCAGCTATAATTAATCCTGCCGGAACTCCTCCCCCGAAAGTCATAAAATTAAGTGCTCCCCCGCTTCCAGCCAATCCTGGAGTTGCAGCTCCGAACAATCCTGGAACGTTAGTGGCAGCACTACTCAAGAATCCTGCCGTGAATCCTCCTGCAAGAGCAGCATTTTCCAATGCTTTCTGCTGTCCATCTTTTAATCCAAGAAAACTTCCTATTAATTTAACTGCTATATATGCAGTTGCTGCCCATGCTACACCTGCAACAAGAGAACCACCAACTCCAGACGTTGCCTGTCCGCTGTATATTTTTTTAATTGGATTGTCCCATGTAAATTGAGACACACCCCCAGTAGTTTTATCGGCAACCACAATAACTCCGTCTTGTGAAAGAGCTGTCTGTGGTGGAAAAGTGTCTGCTCCCAATGCGGCTCCTGATGCTGAACCTGTTGGAGCCGGAAGTGGGCCACCTCTGTAAACTTTGCTCAATGGAACCGGAAGTAAAGATGTCACATCTGCGCTCACAAAATTTTGTCCAAGTGAAAATGCAACGGCAAAGCTCACGCTTATCATTAAGAAAATTTCAACTATTGAAATTGCTTTCTTCTTCCTTATTTCCTTCCTTTCGTTTTGCTTTTTCATCTTATTTTTTATTTTATCTATAACTAAAATAACTCGGTCTGCTGACAGATAATGTTCTTCTGGTTGCTATATCTTCTAAGACAACAACAAATCTTATTATCTGTTTTCCTGGCCTTTCAACTACCAGCTGGCTACTTGGCATAAACATAAAGTGATTAACCTCCGAGATTTGATATGGCACTTCAAAAATCGTTCCAGGGAGAACTACCCCTCCCTCAGTTGTTCTAAATCCTTCCTTTCCACCCATTAACGGACTTTCATCTTCATAGCAGAAATAAGTGTCGCACCTAAATTGTCTTCCAACACCATTTGCAATGTCTAATTTTGTATTTATTCCTATACCATATTCATCACCTCTTTTTGCATTTAATTGGAATGTAACTTCCTTAACATTCCCAGATACAAACTGCTGTACTTGTTGTTGATATTGTTGTGCCTGTTGGTTTCGATATTGAGCTGTTGCAAGTCCCTGCTGTTGTGAATTAGCTCCGCTAATCAATCCCCCACCGATTATTTGCGCAGCAGCATTTCCGGGAATAGCTGCAGCAATCAGCATTCCAAGTCCTCTCTGGGAATCCTGTTCAGTAGCACATCCTGCAGCAAGAGCACCCGCAGCAATAAGTGAAATTAATTGTTTTCTCATTTCTTTTCTCCTGTTTTTACTTTTCCTACCGTGATGTTAAATCCAAGTTTATATCCCTGCTGTCCCAGCCAGTTTATCTTTGGACCGCAGTCTCCTAATGCAACACAAACCTGGTTTCTTTCTTTTGCCCATGTATCAGTAAGACACTCACAATTCCCAACGCATTTCTCTCCACTGAATAATCCACTTTCATAAGTAACAACACATTTGGTATTTGCCTGTCCGCAAACCGCCTGCGCATCTGTTCCTGAAATTGCACTTGTACTTGTTCCTGCGCTTCCAACAGCGCTGGAGGTAGTGCTTGCCCAGAATTGCAATCCTGGAGTGTTCTTAGGAATACATACTCCATCGTCTTTGCTTGCTTTTGTTGAATTCAGTGAAATTCCCTCCTTCCATAAGCAGTCCCTCTTATCAGTGTTCTCGCAATCACTCTTGCTTGTTTGCACTAAACAATCCTGCCATCGGTTAACCCTGCATGCAGCTTGAGAAAAATCTCCAGCATTTGTTTTTATTGTATCTTCTATGCATTCTTCCTGTCTGAAATCAGCGCATTGCTCAAGAACTTCTTCTCCATTTATGCAGATATGCTTGTAAAATCTGCTTCCTACAGAATTATCTCCCTGGTTTGTTGTTCCGGCATCATTCTGAACGCACCATGATTCTCCATGCCTGTAAGAATTTCCGTTTTGCGTGTTTTTGCAATTCAGATTTGCGCATATGTTATTTCCATAGGTTGCGCTAGAGCCTGCATCTTTGCTATTTCTGCAGAAACTTCCAAGAAGATAATTGCAGTTTCCGCAGCTCTTAGAATTTCCATTGTCCTTATCAGGATTGCAAGATTCTAACTTCGTTCTTATATTAGCCCAATAATCAGCGTCATTTATCTTTGAAGAATCATAAATATTTGCAGGATTTCCGCATGTGTCTTTAAAGTAGACTTCATCTTTTCCTGGGGCGCAAAGTGTTTCAGTTGTCTTCCCGCAGATTGTTCCTAGTTCGGGAGCAGTGCATAACTTTCCCTTAAAGAATTCTCCGCTTGTTCCATTTTCATTTACAGTATTACTACAATCTGCCCTTGTTGTAAACTTGCATGTTTTTTCAAATTCGGATTCAAACACACAGGCTCCTTTATCCTGGCTTTGCACGCTCAATACGCAGGAAACTTCATTAGTTATTGTCTTGTCAAAATTTGTTTGCAATCCAAATGACGCTGAAAGCTTCTTGCATCTGACAAGAGAAACAAAAGCCGCCTGATCCCCGAGAACACAGCATCCTAAACTACATTGAGCCGGGGGAGTTTCAAACCATGTCCCATTTCTTTCCTTATTGCAGACTATTTCAGGAGTATTTCCTGTGCATGTTCCTTTGTTCGAATCATAGCAAGTTCCCAATCTACAATAAGAAGTGGATTCACAGGCGCTCGGAACATTTCTAAAATTAGCATTGCACTCATTTTGAGGAGCATTCTGGCAGTAAAATCCTGATGTAGTTTTTTCACAGCATGAAGTTGCATTTACTTCCGCACTCACACCAAAGCTTAATAGTATAATAAACAACAGACTAACAACTGATAAAGTTATAATTAATCTATAACTGCTGATGCTGTTAATATTATCGTTTTTCTTCCTATTGTTTATATTCATCATTGTGAAACCCCATATCCTGGAGGCCAGGATAAGCTTCTTGAAGCAAATACAAACTCTTCCTTAGTAATTACATCTGAAAGTTTGTAAATCTTTGTGCCTTCGCTTAATTTTATTTTTTCTATTCTCAAATCAGGATAGTATTGAATATATGCGGTAGTTTCAGAATCGCCATATACTGACTCAAATTCCACAATGCTTTGCGCAATAGCTAAAAGGTCAGACATCTTGCTGTCTATACCTATTTCAAAATCATTAAATCTTTCAGTTGAAGCCTTTGTTACTGTTAGTGGTGAATTGAAAATCACTTTTATTTTTCCCTGTTCTATGCCTGTTTTTGCATCAATAAAATTTCCAGTTATAGAATATCCCCTGCTTTCATATTCCTGCTTTAATTTTGTTAAACAATCTCTTGCTTTTGGCTCTAAGATTCTGTCCATTTCCTGCTCAAAATGAGTCTCTATCATCGGCTGCTGGACAACACAGGTTTTGTAATATTCATTTGTGTAGCACAAGAATTTTATCTTTTGGTCGTTGTAAACATAAAATCCTTCAGGATTTGCATATCCTCCCTGCTTTGCAAGCAAATCAACAGAACTTTTAACATCATTTACAATGCATGACTTCAAAAATTCTTCAGGACTTGGAGTGCCACCAGTGATAATTTTTATTTTAGGATAAAGCATTATCACAAGTATCACAGCAATGATAACTATCGCAATTATAACAAAGATAGCTATCTGACCCCTTTTGCTCACTTTTACCCCCCCATTCATGCCAGTTTCTCGTTTTTTTAGTTTATAATAATTTCTCTCTTCCATTTTCCTTGTCATTTATACTCCACTTCCTTGAATTTCAGGTTTTAAGTCAACTCCCTTTACAACTATACTGCATCCTCCGGGCGCATTCCCATATTTATCTTTGCATTTAACATAGTAAATTGAATTGGCATTGAATCTCGTTGTGTGAATTAATTCACTTCCATCCATCAATGTTGCATTTTCAAAGCTGAACTCGCAATTTGAGGGGGAATAGGTGCATTCAGCATTCTCGTCAGTAATCACATTTAATCCATTTGAGTTGTAAACTCTTGTAACAATAGGCATAGTTGTGTCAATTTCAACACCAAATCTTGTAGTTTTCTCCGCGATATTTCCTGCATTATCCCAGCATTTTGCATAAAGCCAGTGCTCACCATTGAATAGCTGCAAAATAATGCTATGCTCGCTCACTCTAGGAGGAACAAACGTATCGCCAGTCAAAGGAAGATATCTTTCTGATCTTATCTGATATTGGCAATCTGATTTTCCATCAACTCCCCCAGAAGTTTTTACTTCTACTTTAACCGAAACAGGTTCAACTCCCGAAACAATAGTCTGATTATCTGGTTTCAAATAATCTATGTTTAATTGGCTTTGCGTTCTCTTGAATGAAAGAAGGTAGCTTGTAGACATGGCATTTCTTTGCTTTCCAGTTGTATTTATTGTTGCCGGATTATTGATAGCATTTAATATATCCTGATCAACATTATCTAATTCAGAAGCATTTATCTTATCATCTACAATTATTTGCTGCCCGCTCGGTGTGTCCATGAGCCAGGGTTGATCTTTGCATTTAACATAAAATGAATTATCATTTGCTGTTATTGGGAATGTGCTTGAACATCTCCATCCAAGAAGCTCTTGCTCATCAAGCCCATTCTTGCAAGTCATATTATTCTGCATTTGCTCATAGCCAGTATCTAATTTATCCCATTTGCAATCACTTGGCTCATTTGTGAATACAGAAGCCTTTATATCCGTTGAATTATATTTCAACCAGTTATATGTTGGCTCTTGTCCTGTAACAACAGGTGGTGTTAAGTCATTTCCAGGTTTAATGCAAAAGTTCACAACATATTCATTCACATTTGCATTTCCAGATTTATCCTGGCATCTTAAATATAAGCTGTAATCTGCTTTTCTTTCAGGATCATATCCTGGAATTCCTAGACTATCCAAGCTTGGTATTTGCACTATCTGTGTGTGATTTATCAAGAACAAGTTGCTTCCCCCCAAATCACTTTCCATTTCTTCAAAACTTGCAGTATGGTTTGCTTCAAATTTGCAATAGCTGGCTTCATTTGTCCCTATTCCAAATATTAATGTCTGATAAGATTTCAAGCAGCCATCATTTTCATTGCTCTTTATTTTAAATCCGGAATCACTTACATCATTATAACTAAATCCTTGCGTTAATACAGATTGAAGTGGATTTATAATTGGAGAACTAACATCATTTGGACTTACATCTACGCAGGCTTCTTGCCCTGTTCCCTCGTTGATAAATTGGCATGTCTGTCCAAGACTTTGGCATTCATATTTTCCGCATGGCAATTCATTTTTTCCGCATTTGTTGCAATCTTTTCCACCAAGCGGAGCCTGCCATGGCTGGCATTGGAAAGTATATGTCACTTTCTTTATATCCCCTGCTCCAAGTATCGCTTCTATGATTATGAACACGACTACGGCTATTATAATTACTATCGCAAAAGTCAGAGCTGCGGCGGCAAAAGCTCCTAATGGACCCATACCAGCAAGGGCAGAAGTACCTGCAGCAATATTCGCTCCTATAATTGCCCCAGCAACTGCTCCAGCAGCCATTAATGCATATGCTCCCTCTTCTCCGATCGCTCCCCCTATTCCTGTAAACTGAATTAGCATAGAAACAACCGCGAATCCTATTGCTGCTCCGGCCAAAGCTCCACCAGCCGCAACCATCCCAGGATTGGCTGCTACAGCAGCACCTACAGCGGCACTTCCGACATGCGCTCCAGTAACAGAAGCAGCACCGGCAAAGAAAGCTGCAGCACCAGCCCCAAGAGCAACACCAGTATATGATAGAGCAACCAGCAAAATTCCAGTCATCCCAGCAATCATTCCAATACTTCCTAAAGCAGCTGCAGGATCTGTTGGTGTTTGGGCACTTCCTAATCCTTCAGGTATTCCAAGCGAGCCGTAGAAAGCGCTTAGATTTCCAGGAGCAGCAAATTTATTCGGTGAATTTTCATAATCTGAATATTTTTTCAAAGCTGAAACATAATCGGCAGGGAACCATCCCTTTCCTTTTAATGTAACATCTTTTCCGAGCTTCTTCACATTATTACTTCGAAAAACTTTGCTATTATATGTAACTTCTCCCCGAACATTTGCCTTTGTTCCGCAATCGCCCAAACTAATGCATAAATCGTTCATCTGTTCCGAGAACTTTGTCGTATGGCATTGACAATTAGCTACACATTCCCAGCTACCACCCACATCTTTGACCCATACTTCTGTGCATTTCTGAGAAGCAAAAGAACATATTGCCTCGGCGCCACTGCCTGAATTTGTATCTGATAAATCAAATCCTTCTGGATATTTTGGAGCGCACATGCCAAAACTAAATCCTTTTCCAAGATTTACAGATTTAATAAAACAATCAGAGTTTTCCGTGCATTTGGTGTTTCTCTGTTCTATTGTTATTCCGTTTGGATTGTTGTCAGTTTGAATTTGTGTGTTATATTCAAGGCACTGCTGCCATCTGTTTATTCTGCATGCCGCAGACGAGAACGTTTTGCTTCCTGCTTTTGTATCTGCTTGGACACAAATTTCATTTCTATAATCTGCGCAGGGGTCTATTCTTACTTCTCCATCGATGCAGACTTTTCTGAAATTTCTGCTTCCAACAACATCAATTGACCTGAAAAGGGGTTGCTTGTCTTTTGTTGTGCCAACTCCTTTATCAATCCCTATCGCTCCCTGATATGCGCACCAGGATTCTCCATTTTGTCTTACTGCTCCATTTTCATCTTTACATCTAAGGTCTTTGCATATAGAATTTCCATATATGCTGTCTCCTGATTCTTTCAACCCGCAAGTGCTTCCAAGAAGATAATTGCAGTTCCCACATATATTTTTATTTGAAAATGCATTTGATGATGTCCCCAAAGAACAGGATTCATTCTTGCTCAATACCTTTCCATTATTAAAGCTCTTGACTTTATTAGCATCATATATATTTTCCCTGTTCCCGCAGGAGTCAAACCAATATACTTCATCTTTTTCATTAATGCAGGAAGTTGTGGCTTGAGGTTTGCAATTTGTCTGTAACTCAGCAGTTGAGCAAAGATATCCAGAATAAAATCCTCCTCCAAGAGTCAAGCAATTAGCCTTTGTCGTAAACTTGCATGTATTCTCAAATTCAGATTCAAACACACAAGCGCCTTGTTCCTGTGTTTTGCTTTGCTGTATGCAGGAAAGTTCATTATTTGTTTCAGGCTTGAAATTTTTCACTATTCCAAGCCCTGCGGCAGATGCAGCGCATTGCTGTTCGGTAACAAAGTTGGCATTTTCTCCCCGGATGCAGCATCCTTTTTTGCATTCCTGAATATTTCCATATTGGTCACTAAACCATTGCCCGCTATGGTCTTCGCAAGCTTGTTTTGGACTTCCAGTTGAGCAGGTCCCTTCATCTTTATCATAGCAGGTTCCAATCAGGCATTGAGATACTAAATTTCTTCCAGTTGGAACGCAATTTGCCTGGCAGTTAGAGTTGCATTCACTTGCCGGAAACTCCTGGCATATAGAGTTATTTTTTGTTTTCAAGCAGGTATATGCTCCATTCTGCAAGTCACTAGATTCAAGAGCAGAAACAATTCCTTTTTCTCCAAATATTATCTTTCCAAAAAATCCAAGAACAATTGCAAGCTCTGCAATTTTGCTTTCGTCATTTACATCATTGTTTAAATCCGAATTAACCAGACTTACTGCAGATTCGTGAATAAAATAAGAAGTTGTTATAGCTATAGATACTGCCAGCAAGATTTCAAACAGAACAATTATCTTTTCACCTCTTATCTTTTTACTTTTTTTCTTCATAATTTTTCTTTGCCTAGATTCCAGCAGGAATTGCACACCCCCTTATGGCGGTATTGAACTTCTTTCCGGATTCTTTATCCTCAATAGTATATATCTTTGTCGAATCGCTCATTGTAAACTTTCTTATGTCAAATTCGGGATAAAGAATCATATATCCCACATATTCAAAATAGCAATATTTTGCTTCATTGCTTGCAATCTCATTCGCCACATTAGCCAATTCATATAACGGGGATTCAATTTCAGTTTTATAATTATTAAATCTATTTATTTCTCCACTTTTTGATATTGTTGTTTCTCTTTCAATTTCAACAATTATTCTTCTTGGAGCGAGGAAAACATCAAGATTCATTTTACCATATACTATATTTTCTCCCTTTTTTCCAAGTTCGTCCCTTAAATCATTGAAACATTTTTCAATTTTAGGCGATATGTAATTCTTTATTTCTTCTTTTTCTTCATTCAATAGAGCAGGGTGCTGATTTATGCAGGAAAGATAATTTCCAAGATTCTGGCACAGATACTCTATCTTGGTATTTTGATAAACCTTGTAGTTTTCCGGATTGACAAAACCACCCTGTGGCATCATTTTATCCACTGCTTCAAGGACGTTATATCCAGCGCATTTTTGTATGAACGCTTCCGGAGATGATATTTGCTGCGGCAGGAAGCTTGGCTTTATCTTAAAAAAGAAAAGGATAACAATTGTTACAACTATTGCAATGGCAACTATTACCCATATTATCATCTGCCCCTTTTTATTTTGCATTTTTCCCCCTTTTATTTTCAGCTTCTAGTTCAGTTTGCATGAATATCTCAACTTGTTTTCCTATTTTCAGGCCTTTTTTTTCGCAGAATTCCTTATATTTGTCCTTGACTTCCTTGTTTATGAGGATTGTCAGCTTGTCTTTTTCTCTTTTCATTTATGAACCTCAACTTTCCTAAGCTTTTCTAAAGCCTATTCTCTTTTTTCATTACAACATTTTCCTATAAGTACAATACGTAATAATTAGTATTTAAATGTATTCTTAAGTATTTATACGTAATAATACGTATGGCATAAAGCTTATTAGCTCAAAGAAACTATTAAGTTAATGGAATTGGACAAGTCAAAATTAGGCCTTGTTCAGATATTTTATGGTAATGGAAAAGGCAAAACTACCTCCGCGCTTGGCACTGCTCTTCGAGCTTCCGGAAACGGCTATTCGGTGCATTTAGTTCAATTCATGAAAAATGGAGCTTCTTCTTTAAAAGAAGATCAGATTCCTGGAGAAATAAAAGCCCTCAGCAAGTTCCCAACATTTACTTATAAGAGGTTTGGCTTAGGAGATTGGTATAAAAGAGGAAAGAATGATGAAGCACATAAATTAAATGTAAAAGAAACTTATGATTACCTGTTAAATTCAGTAAACAATAACAATTATGATATAATAATTGCAGATGAAATTCTTTATGCAGTCCAGTTGGGACTTTTAGAGGAAGAAAAAGTTATAGATTTAATAAAAAATAAGCCGAAAAATAAAGAACTAATTCTAACAGGAAGTCATATCCCCTTGCTGAATATCTTTCAATTAGCTGATTTAGTCACCGAAATAAAAAAGATTAAACATCCATATGATTCTGGGATAATTGCGAGAAAGGGCTTAGAATATTAATCAAAACAGAAAAATTTATATATAGAATATAGTTATATAATATATGGTTACAACAATACAAGTAGACGAAAAAACCCTGCTTTTATTAAAGAGGCTTAAAGCAGAATATGCAGTAGCTTCGTACGAGGAGGCTATAAAAAGATTAGTTATGCAAAGAGCAAATAAAAGCCAGATAGGCGGTTCTTTAGCAAAGTACTATAAACGTAAGAAATTAAAAGATGTTTTAAATGAGCTGCAAAAAGAGAGGAGGGAAGGTGACAGATTTTAATTTTATAGATTCTTCAATATGGATTAACTTTGCAATTAACATTAACAATGAGAATGCAGATATAATAAATTCAGACAAAAATTTACTTACTTCTGCTTTGTCTTTATTTGAGGTAAAAAAAAGATTGATTAAAGATAAGGTGCTCAGAAAAGATATAGAAAAGATAATTGACTTTATTAAAAAGAGAAGTCTCATAATCAATGTTGAGGATAGAATAGCAGAAAGAGCTGCAGATTTAGCAATAGAGAATAATCTTCCTGCGATGGATTCATTAATATATGCCTCAAGTTTAGAGAATGATGCAGAATTAATAACACTAGACAATGATTTTAGAGGGTTAAAGAACGTGTCTCTAAGAAATTAAGTAAATTTATCTTCTTCCGAAACTTCCTCTGCTTGACTGACCATAACTTCTTCCACTTCTCTGTCCTTCCCTGTCTCCGCCTCTAAAACTTCTTCTATCATCTCTTCTTCCTCCAAACCCTCCTCCTTGTCCTCCCTGTCTTCCCCTGAATCCACCCCTTCTCATTCCGCCGTCTCTAAAACCTCCACCTCTGAATGAACTTCTTCCAACAAAACTAACTTCGAGAATCTCTACATCCTTAGGAACTTCAACTTTCTCTATATTCAAATCAGGATTTTTGCATACCTCTCTAAAATTATCGTAATCTCTTTGGGCAACAAGACTTACCGCAATCCCTTTCTTGCCTGCTCTTGCCGTTCTTCCTATCCTATGAATGTAATCTGTGCTGTTTTTTGGAGTGTCATAATTGTAAATGTGCGATACTCCCTTTATGTCTAATCCTCTTGCTGCGACATCAGTGCATACAAGAATAAGTGCTCTTTGTGAATGGAATGCCTTCATTACATTGTCTCTTTGATTCTGAGATAATCCTCCATGTATTGCCAAGGCATTTATTCCATATCTTATAAGATTTTTTGCTACAACATCTGTGTTCCTTCTGGTATTGCAGAAAACCATGACTAATCCAGATTTTTCTTTTTTCAACAGATGAACAAGAAGAGAGAATTTTGAACTGCTCCCAAGATCATAATAAATCTGATAGAGTTTTGAAGGGTCAACATATGCGTCAACTTCTATATTAATAGGATTTTTCATATATTTTCTAGCTATCTTTTGAACATCTAAGGGTATTGTTGCGGAGAACAACAATGTCTGTCTTTCCTTTGGACATTCATTAATAATTTTTTCAACATCTTCAATGAATCCCATTTCAAGCATTCTGTCCGCTTCATCAAGAATGAGAAATCTTACTTTGCCAAGATTAAGACTTCTTCTTCCAATATGATCTAATATTCTTCCAGGAGTTCCAACAACAATTTCAGAATGAGAAATTGCTCTTACTTGCGGCTCCATTCCGACCCCTCCATAAACTTCTGTTATGTTTATATCATAATGCTGGGCAAAAATTTTCAAATGCTTCGATATTTGATTGGCAAGTTCTCTTGTTGGCGTCAAAATTAAGGCTTGTACTCCCATTCCAACTATTATTTTATCAATTATTCCAGAGCCAAATGCAAATGTCTTTCCAGAACCTGTTGCAGAGCTGCCAATTACATCTTTTCCCTCAATTATGGAAGGTATTGTCTTTTCTTGTATTTCTGTAGGTTCTTTATATCCTGAACTTTCTATGGCTTTCAAAATTTTCCCACTTATTTTCAATTTTCTAAACTTTTCCATTTTGTTATCTTGTTTTTTCTCAATCTGAACCTATTATCTTGGTATGTTAGAAATAGCATATCTCCTTGGACCAAGAGGGATTACTACTTCATATTCCGATATTAATTATTATATAAAAATAATTTCCGCCCTATTTAAATGTAATTAATATTTAGGCTTCAAAATTAATATTCTTGCTTTCCTCTTTGCCATCAACATTAATCTTTCTCGTTATCGCCCCCTTTCTTAGTGAGTTTTCTCTTATTTTAACAGAGTCTTTCTCATTTTTTGGAAGGATAATTTCTTTGATATCCAGCTTATGTTCAATTTCTGCTTTCTTTCCATCTGGAACATCCCAAAAAAAAGTTTCTTTCACTTTCTGCCAATATTTATTTGATATTATTAAAGAGCAGAAACCATCATCTATTTTTTCAGAATTTTTTCCTGGTTTGGGCAATGATTTCTTCATTTTTAAAACAATGTCAGAGTCATTAGCATCAAGCAGGAAATAATATGGATTGTCAAAACCCCTTAAATCTGAATCTGTCATTTCATATAAGTATACTCCTGCTTTTTTTCTTCCAGACATCCCAGAAACTTGCTGTTTTGAAAGCACTTTTCCCGAAAACTTGACATCTTTATTCTCTCTAATAAATTTGACAAGATCATTTGCGAATTCAAAGCTTGTTTTTATCTTTATTTTATCGGCTGATTTTGCATAACTTATCAAAAATCTTCTATTATAAGCTCCCTTTCCAAACCTAATTAAATACTTATGAGAATCTTCATCCCCTTTTCCAGTTAATATTTTTTTTATAAAGCTTTCCATAGAAGTTACATCAAATTTTTATTTATAAACATTTGCGTTAGCAACCTTGCTTTCTTAAGATTTCCCAAATCTTATTATAAACCCTGCCAACAGGCGCTAAGGCTAATCAGGGTTAACTTCAATCAAATTCGAAGTTAAAGTTTATATAGTTAAATTTCATTTAACTTTGATGGTATTTGAGAAGAAAGAAGTAAGCAGATTTTTGACTATCGCAGTCATAATAATCGTCGGCATTCTGGTATTTTTCTTGTTAAAGCCGGTGTTTGTCTCTGTTTTCAGCGGCCTTATTCTTGCTTACCTTCTTCTGCCTGTTTATAAAAGGCTGTTAAGGGTATTCAAAAGCAGGAACGCAACAGCTTGGGTAGTGCTGATGTTGCTGATTATTGTTATAGTTTCCTTGTTGTGGTTTGTCATTCCAATATTGGTTAACCAATTTTTCGGCCTGTTCAAACTTTCCCAGACATTAAATATCGATGGATTTATCAAAGGATTGTTTCCAACAGCATCTGATGCATTCATAGTTCAAGCAACGACAACTGTAAATACTATATTTGGAAAGGCGTCTGCGGTTGCGCTCAATACTTTGGTAAATACTCTTATTGAACTGCCAAATATTCTTCTGCATTTGTTTATTGTTGGTTTCGTCTTTTTCTTCGGGTTGAGGGATTCAAATAAACTTTTGGAACTGATGAGGGAGTTATCTCCATTAAACAAATCGAAAGAAAAGCTTCTGGTCCAGCAATTTAAGGATATCACAGATTCGCTAGTCTACGGCCAGATAATCGTAGGAATAGTACAGGGTCTTCTTGCAGGCCTGGGATTCCTAATTTTTGGGGTCCAAAATGCTTTAGTTCTTACGCTCTTGGCAATTTTCATGTCCATAATCCCAATTCTTGGGCCGTTTGTAGTTTATCTTCCAGTCGCATTCTTTATGTTTCTTAATGGAAATACTGGACTTGGCATAGCTTATCTGCTGTATAACTTTGCGATAGTTTCTACTTTGGATAATTTCTTAAGAACGTATATTGTTGCAAGGAAGACAAAGATTAGTTCAGTAGTTGTCTTTGTAGGAATGATGGGCGGAATGTTCATGTTTGGCCTTATGGGACTACTTCTTGGTCCATTAATACTTGCATACTTTTTAATTATTTTGCAATTATACAAGGAAAAAGAGCTAAGCAGCTTGTTCCTGGATGAAGAATCTCCACAAATCCAACCAACTGCAGATAAGAAATAACCAGTAAAAATGAGGCTAAAAATAAAAAAATTAAAATTAGAAGCGGGTAGGCCGATAGTTTTTCTCCATGAAAAAACAGCCCAGAAGCTAAACATCCACATAGGAGACAGAATTGCAATAACCCAGAAGAATTTGAGGGCAATTGCAATCTTTGATATTGTTAAGAGTCTTGTTAGTGAAAAGGAAGTGGTTCTCTCCCAGGAAGTATTTGAGTATGCTAAATTCAATTCTAAAAAAGAAGTTCATATAAACTTGGCCCTGAGCCCGGAAAGTACAACATACATTATAAAAAAACTAAATGGAAAATCTCTCTCAAGAGAAGAGATATTCGCTGTAGTTGGAGATATAGTTGATAATTCTCTTACTGAAGCAGAGATTGCCTATTTCGTTGCCGGAGTTTATGAGAAAGGAATGTCTTTCAAAGAAATCTGTTTTCTAACAGAAGCTATCTATAAAACTGGCTCAAAACTTTTCTGGGATAAAAAAGAAATAGCAGACAAACATTCAATAGGGGGCATAGCAGGAAACAGAACTACCCCTATAGTTGTTTCCATCTGTGCGGCAGCAGGGATTACCATGCCAAAAACATCATCAAGAGCAATAACCAGCGCAGCCGGAACGGCAGATGCTATGGAAGTTTTAGCTAAAGTTGATCTCTCTTTAAATGATTTGAAGAGAGTTGTTAAGAAGACAAATGCCTGTCTTACATGGGGGGGTTCTTTAGGGTTGGCTCCAGCAGATGATAAACTCATTCGCGTTGAAAGACTTCTCAATCTCGATCCTGAACCGCAGCTTCTTGCATCAATTATCTCAAAAAAACTTGCCGCAGGGAGCAAATATATTTTAATTGATATCCCTTATGGTCCTCAAGCAAAGGTCTCGAAAGAAAAAGCAAGAAAATTAAAGTTAAAATTTCTTAAAATAGCAAAAAATTTTAAATTGCATATGCATGTTGTTTTAACCCCTGCCGATCAACCAATAGGCAATGGTATTGGTCCGGTTTTAGAAATAAAAGACGTTCTTCGCGTCTTACAACAAAATAATTCTCCCAAAGATCTTGAAAACAAATCAATATTTCTTGCCGCAAAAATATTAGAAATGATGGGAAAATCAAAGCCAGGGAAAGGTGAATTTATTGCAAGAAGCATTCTGGAAACAGGAGTAGCATATGACAAATTTAAAGAGATAATCGATGCGCAAGGAAAAATCAAAGCTGATTTAGGTTTAGCAAAACATAGTTATGAAATCAAAGCAAAAAAATCTGGAAAAATAACTCTAATAGATAATAAATTGATAAATTACATATCAAGGGTGCTTGGTTGCCCTGAAGACAAAAAAGCAGGAATTTATATCCACCATCATAAAAACGAAGAAATCACAGAAGGGCAAAAATTATTAACATTATATGCCGAGTCAAGCAAGAAGCTCAAAGAAGCCATTCATTTCTTTAATGAATCAAAGGTTATTGAAATAAATTAAAATGGATTTTAAACAGAAGTTTGAACCAAAAGGAAATAGAGTACTTCATGGTGCTGGACAAAGCCCTGAGGCTTTCTCAAATTATTGCAAGGCAGTAGGAAAATACAAGCCCGTAATATATATGACTTATGTTAAAGCATTTTGTTATATAAACTGGGATTGGGTAAAAGATTGGAAGGATCCAAACACATTTGCACATTGGTTAAATGGAAGAATACACGAAAATGAGATAGTAAGAAAGCATTACTTTCAAGAACTAAAGAACGGAAAATATATCCACAATCAACCAATAAATAAAGTGCTTAAGTTGTTATATCCTTAACCAAATATTCTTTTCCACCAGGGCTTCTTTTCGAGAACAGCATCTTTCGGTTCTACTATTTCAATTTTTATTTCCGGCTTTGTTCTAAGCACAGGCGCTTCTGCAGCTAGATCACTTTCTGCTTTCTGCATTGCTTTCTCAACTTCCAGTTTAGAATGACCCTGATTAACCAAAGCCCATTTTAATGATTCTTTAGTATACCCCTTCCTTAAATTCTTCTTCACATATTCAGCAAGTTGAGTAATATAATTTTCTCCTTTTCTCATTCGAACTCTAATAAAGTAGTATTTATAAAATTAATCTTTCTTAATAATATATGGAAATAGAAAAAGACCAGCATTTTCTGATAAATATGAAGGCAATAAAGAGAATGATTTCTGAATTGGAAGTGAAAGAAGGGGATAAGATACTTGAAATTGGCCCCGGAACAGGAAATATAACTCACGAATTAGTTAAATTAGGCTTCCCTGTTCTCGCCTTTGAGCTTGATTTGAGATTTAAGCCATTCCTAGAAGAGTTAAAGAAAGAGCATCCCAACTTAAGCATTGTATTTGGCAATGCTCTTGAACATTCATGGAAAGGATGCAATAAATTAATAGGAAATATTCCATTTTCAGCTACTGAAGCATTAATTCAAAAATCTATCAGGGAAAGGATTTCTCTCCTCTCTTTGTTGGTAAGTGATGGCTTAAAGAAAACATTATCTGGAGAAAACAAGCTTGGTCTATTAAGTAACTTATTTTTCAGCATGAAAACTGTCCAGGAAGTTGAACCTGAAAGCCTTTCTCCCGAGCCAAAAACTGGCTGCTGGCTCATTCAATTAAAAAGAAAAGAACCTAAAAATAAAGTGGAAGAAATCTTAAGAAATGTTTTAACAAAAAATGGGAATACAAGAAATGCAATAATTTACTCATTAATGAAAGATAAAAAGATAAAAAATAAAGCCAGGGAAATTTTAGAAAAGATGAATTTTCACAAAGAAACCCTTGACAAGCCAATCAAGAAGGCAACTCCAGAATTTATAATAAGATTAAGGATAGAACTATTAAAGTTGAAATAAAAATAGAAGTAAAGTAAAGATAGAAGCAAGGGACAAGTTAGGTCGAAGCCGAGATAAAAATAAAAAAAGGGAAAAAAGAGAAAAGATGGGACAAATAATACTAAGAGGGCATCATTTGAGCGATTTTGCCACATATTTATTTAATCATCAGCTGTCAGATGAGCACAAACCTGACAGATTAAGATATGGATTATTTAATATAAAGAAAGTAAAGGATTTATATAATACAATTATAGACAATCCAGAACAGATTATAACATTAACAAATACTCTTGATTCCCCATGCAATTCTGACTGCAAAGCTCAGGAAAATAGTTGTTCAGGAAAATCTCTATCTTTAAGAGATTTAGAAGAAATCAAGGCATATGGGTTAAAACCCGGAAGAGTTTCATCAAAAAAATTAATAAAAAAGATAAAACAATTCAAATTAACTCATGTAATAAATACAGACAGGCCAACACATATAGAATCATATTCTGTCTGGAAAAAACTTCATGATTTGCATCTTTAACAAAATTTATATACTTCCTTTGCTTTCAGAAAGGATGCAAAATGCGACTAAATTTGCTTATGCAGTTATTGCGCTAGACGCAGTCGTAGTCAAGCTATTCTAAAGGCATATTGATTCTGGCCTTTGGAATGTTCTCGATGTACAATGTTGGGAAATTTCTATGGCTTTTTAATATTTCTTTAGAAAATTAAACAAAAAACAAGAAAACAAAAGAAAAACAAGAAAAAATAAGAAACTGAAAGGAGGACTCCATAAATGAAAAAGACAATCGAACAAATAACATCTGAGGCTGTTCAAGCTGGAGCCACCGTTATAAAAGAAACTAAACAAAAGAAAAACTTCAGAGAAGCATTGCAGAAAGAGAAAGACCCGCAAAATACCATGGAAAGACAAGGAGATGAATATTGTGCCTCATCAGAAGGTTCTCTTCGAGCAAGCTGGCTTGATTACTCAGCTTAAAAGAATTTATTTTTTATTTTTAAGCTTTGTTTGCATTCCAGCCAGATTCTTGGAAAATTCTTGTTATATCCTCGTATATCTTTTCTGGATTCTGCAATTTTCTATATTCTAAATAAGGGTTCATAGTTCTTGTAGAAACATCTACTTCAATTGGATAATCAAACCTATCATTATCATTCGTTTTTCCGTTCATTTGTTCAGGCAACTTCATTTTCCTGGATCCGAGAAAAATATGAATTAATATTGGTGTAAGATGAATCCCATTTTTAAGGTGTTCATTTATCATTCTTGCCAGAGATCTATGCCCATGTGCTTTATCTGGATTGGGCATTACTCCATGATCAAATTGCAGTCTGGAGTCACTAAATTCTTCATATGCAAAATCACAAATAAAATATCCTTCTTTTCTAAGCTTTTCAATGATATTCGTCAATTCTTGCATTTTTGAATGTAATAAACGCCCACGCCAGGAATCGAACCTGGATATCCCGAAGGGAAAACGGTTTCCCTGTGCTTAACTATCAGCTCAAGACCGTCCGAGTACCATTGTCGCACGTGGGCTTAGATTTGTATAAAATACCTGACTTAAAACCTTTATGGTTTAAGAATTCTCAAGCAAGACCAATCTAGCCTTGCTAAACCTGTATTTCTATTCGGTTGTAAACTAAAAATAAAAAATTATAATCAGCCGAATAGTGCACTTAATCCTGCAGCAGATTCAGAAGGCTTTTCTTCTTCCTTTTTCTCTTCCTTCTTTGCTTCCGTAGCTGCTGGCACTGCCACTGCAATACTTGCATTTGCTAGTTCTGCAGCGATGTCAACACCATTCAAAGCAGCAATCAACGTTTTGATTTTTGCTTCATCTACTTTAGCTCCGGCTGCTGAAACAACTTTTTTCAAATTGTCTTCATCTACTTTCTGTCCTAGCTTGTGCAGCAATAAAGCCGCATATATGTATTCCATCTTAATTTTGACCTCCCGATGTATTTTGAGTTTGTCTTATGATATCTCCAATGCGATTTGAAGTTGCGGCCAAATCTTCTAGCATTTCAACATATTCCGGTATAGTATCACTAAATCTAGTTTCTTCATTAGCTGCTAACCTTTGCATTGCGCATAATTCTCTGTTCTTCTCAGTGTAAAAATCATCAACTATTGTTTTTGCTTCAGTATACTCTCCAGCGTCAATTTTCTCACTAATTGCGGCTAAAACTTCTTCCATGTTCATTGTTGTGTCTCTCCTGCCACAGCATTTTGTTTGTCAATCAATTTCTGTACTGCTTTTTCTTCCGTATTTGCCTTTGCGAAGAAGTATGAAAGTGTTTCTTTTACAATATATTTAATATTCCTGGCAAATCCAAATGCTTTGCTAATGTCATACCTCAATTGCTCAAGAGTCTGCTTTTTATCTATTTTTATTCCAACATATATCTTTTCATTATTTGCATCATAAGCTGCAATAGGTTCAAATCCCACTTTCATAGGAGTTATATTCAATTTTCCGAGAACAGAAGCAACATTTTCTTTAATTATCTCTCCTTTTTTAACAAGTGTAGCTGGAAGTTTTATTGCAATCTTTCCACTCTCAACAGCAACCCTTAATCCAACTCCAGATAATTCGGAAATTGCAGGTCCAGGAAGCAAATCTGTTGGTCCAGATTCGACATTAATATCTTCTGGGGCAATATCTCCCCCCTTCGCTTTTGTAGGGCTTAAATTATCAGTTAACATTCCAGATAATTCAAATGGGTCTATATCTGAGAAAAATATAGCTACATCTGCCACTATTTGCTCTTTCAATGGATCCAATCCAGGTTTTGCTGCAAGCTCAATAGCTCTTAATACGGCAGACTTCTTCACAACTTTGATTTCTGCTTTTCCTCTGAATTTTTTCTTTATTTCATGGAATTGCGAGCTTGGCAATCCTTTCGTAGAGGCTAACAATAATGTTTTGCTCTTTTTTATTTTTGCAACAAGGTCATTAATTATTTTCAATTTATATTCTGGAACTTCTCTCTTTTCTACTTTTTTTTCTCCTGTTTTCTTCTCGACCATTATTTGACCTCCAGTTTTATTGGCTTGCTCATTGTTAATTTTATTAAAACAGATCTGACATTTTCCTTTTTTGTTGGAAGAACATTTACAATGGCATTATAAGCAGCCATCAGATTTTCTATAATCTCATTATCTTTCATGCTCTCTCTTGCGATGCTGACTTTAATGCTGGGCTCTTTCATTTTAATTCTTGTTGATTTTGCTATCTTTTCCACAAGTTCTTTTATTGCCTTCTCATCTTCTTTCATCAAAACTCCAAGCTGTGGAGTGGGCATTTTTCCAGCAGGACCTAAAATCTTTCCGAATGTTGTAGCAACAGCAGGCATTACGCTTGGAACTGCAAGGAAATAGTCATATTTTTTTATAAGATTCTTCAATGCTTTCTTGTCTCTATACAATTGGAATTCATTTAGAGTTATTGTTTCAACATTCTCGCTTTTTTTTGTTAAAAATCCGCATATTTTCTTTTCTCCGATGTTATAAGGAAATGTAATAACTGTAGAAACATTGTCTCTTTTCATGTCTATCCCCTTCAGATTTATAATTAAGTCTACTGTCTGGTCAAAATTCTTCTTCTCATTCTTCCTAAGTTCTTCTAATGCTTGCTTTATTTCCATCTTGTTTTACTCCTGCTGTAGTTTTCTACCCATTATCTCCTACGTTATGACCCAAACCCATAGAAAATATGGCTTCGGTACGTAGTTAACGATAATATTATTCCTTTGTTTAACGCCTTTTTAAATATTTGTTTTTCCCCTGTTTTTCCATACAGTGAATAAAAAGAAAAAGTAAGATAGATTTAAAAAATCCAAACCACTTAAAAAAGACGATGGATTCGGATAAAAATTCAGGTGATAAATATACTCCTACAGGTATGCCTAGAATATCTATGAATACTTATAATACACTAGTGGCGCGATTTGTGGGCAAAAAACACCAGGGTAAGTCTGATTGGACAGCTTATGTAGAAGAGGTTGGAGAAAGAATACTAAGAGACGATCCGATTTTATCAGAATACATTGGAACATACTTAAAGCAGCATTCTTTAGAAATGCGTCTGGCCCTTTTTGGCATTGCTGTTGGGCTGTATGCAATGCTGGAAACTCAGCTCATGGCAAATAAAATTGAGGAAGGATTAAGTTTTGAGTTTGATAAAGACCCTAATAAGGCTTCTGATAAGACACAATAGATTTTTAGAAAATCTTCGTAATAAACTTGATTAGGTCAGCGATAATAAATCCTACTGCGCCGATTATCAGAACTCCGATTGCAGATATTTTTGCAATGGTCTTGAATTCTTCATTAGTCGGCTTCCTTAAAACTTGCCAAACTCTTTTGCACTGAACTAAAAAAGAGCCCAGTCTGCTTTTCCATCCAATAGTCTGATTCATTTCACCCATTTCTATACAAAATAAAAGGTGTTTTTAAAATTATGTTTTCTCATACAACAATGATTTTAAACTAAACAACCAAAGGATTTCAATGTCTCATCTTAATGTGGAGTTTAAAGCGCGATGCCATAATCTTGGTCAGATAAGAGATATACTTACTATTGCTTACAATGCAAATTTTCATGGTTTAGACCATCAGATTGATACATACTTCAAACCGCCAAATGGAAGATTGAAGCTCAGGGAAGGGAACGTCGAAAATAACCTTATTTACTATGAAAGGGAAAATAAACAAGGACCGAAGCAGTCTCTTGTAACACTATTTGACACCCAATCTGCAAATGTTCGCGATTTGAAAGAGATTCTGACAAAATCTATTGGAGTTCTTGCAGTTGTAGACAAAATAAGGGAGATATATTTTGTTGACAATGTTAAATTCCATCTTGACCAGGTAAAAAGCCTCGGAAATTTTGTTGAAGTTGAAGCACTAGACAAAAAAGGAGACATTGGAAGAGAATTTCTTATAAGACAATGCGCGGATTTTTTAAAAGAATTTCAAATCCAAGAAAAGGATTTAATTTCCATTTCATACAGTAATATGCTTCTTGAATTAAGCAAAAAATAAATATTATTCTTTAGGAGGAGAATTGTTAATCTGATTGTACATATCTCTGACTCCGCACCGATACATCTCTTGAATCACATCGATAGAGATATTTAATTCAAGCCATCTTTTTGTAGCATTTATTGTAGATTTAGAAACATTATCGCACATGCATTCATAAGACAATTTTTGCCCTAACTTTTTATCAGTTATTTTATTCTTTAACAAAGTCAATTCCAAGCTCTTCTGAAAGGGCATCCTGCTCGCTCTTTGAGAATTCAGTTGAACTTCCAATGATTTGAGAGCTCTTAACTCCTGTGACAATAAGAAGTACTTTTATTGTTTTATCCATATCCGGAGATATCTGTGCTCCTGAAATTATTTTTGCATCAGGGGCAACTTTTTCCCCAAGAATTTGCATTACTTGCCTGTATTCATCCAAAGACATATCCTGTCCGCCTATTATGTTAACTAATGCCCCCGTTGCATTTGCAATGCTGACATCTAATAATGGATTGTTAATTGCCTTTTCAACTGCATCCTGCGCCCTGTTCTTGTTGGAATCAGATTCTCCAATTCCTATCAATGAAACTCCGCCATTGGCCATGACTGCTCTTATATCAGCAAAGTCCAAATTAACCAGTCCAGCCTTTGTTATTAATTCTGTTATTCCTTTGACAGCATTTGTCAATATTTCATCCGCAACTTTAAATGCTGTGTGGATTGGCAAGTCAGGAGCAATTTCAAGAAGTTTATCATTTGGAATTACAATCAATGTATCTGTTATTGCAGCCATCTTTTCTAGGCCATACTGGGCATTTTCTATCCTTTTTTGCCCTTCAACTGTAAAAGGCAGGGTAACAACCCCAATTGTCAAGGCTCCCATCTTTTTTGCAATCTCGCATACAATAGGAGCGCTTCCAGTTCCAGTTCCTCCTCCAAGTCCGCATGTTACAAAAACAAGATCTATTTCCCCCATCTTCTTTTTTATTTCCTGCTCAGACTCTCTTGCTGCCTGCTCACCTATTTTTGGATTGCTTCCGGCGCCAAGTCCGTGTGTTAATTCTCTGCCAATAAGAATTTTTGAGTCCGCATTTGTATATAACAAGTCTTGTGCATCAGTATTTATTGCAAGAATTTCACATCCTCTTATTCCAACTTCTCTCATCCTAGATATAGAATTTCCTCCTCCTCCTCCGCACCCAATAACTTTTATTCTTGTAGCTTGTTTTTGAATTATTTCTTCTAATTCTTTGTCTATTTCTAAAGTTGGTTTAGCTCCCTTCTCACTTGTATATTCTGCCATTTTCGTCTCTTTTTATTATTAATAGTTTAGAGATTGTATATTTATAAGTATTGTTGTTTTACCACAATAGTTATTATTAAGCCTTTGCAGTTTCCTGCTTTTTCTCTTCTTTACTTGCCTCTTTCTTCCTTTCCTTTTTTTCCTCAAAGGCAAGCTCTTTTCCGATGATTTCTTTAAATTTGTCTTTATAAGCATTGACAAAAACATCAAATCCCTTCGGCCCCTTAGCAATAACTTTATTTTCTTTTGCTTTTATTTTATATTCAGGCATAAATCTAAAGAATGTTGTAAACAGGCATTCAACTTTTTCTTTTTCATCTTCAACTTTTCTTGTTATGGTAAATTTATACTTAATCTCTTTCCCAGAAAGAGGATTGTTAAAGTCAGCAATAACTCTTGCTCCAGATACAGTTATAATCCTGACAAGCATATTGTCAACAACAAAACTCATCCCGGGCTTGGGATCGACATTCTTTTCATGAAATACTTTTAAGGGAATCGTTTTAATAAGATCTCTTTTTCTCTCTCCAAATCCTTCGTCTTTGTTTAGGATTATTTCGTATTCTTTTCCAATTTCTTTTCCTTCCAAGGCTTTGTCAAATCCTTTGACAACCATCTCATTTCCCACAGAGATTATTGTTTTAACAGGTTGTGCCTTCTCATCAAGCTCTTTCAAATCCATTTCTATATTTGAGTCAAAGATTTTTCCGTTTGCATACCCTGTATATTTCAGTTCAACAAAATCATCTTTCTTAACTACATCTGTCATATTAATTTATTAATCCTTACTTTCTTAAGCTTTTCTAAAGCTTATCTGTCATCATAATCTTTTCCATTTATGCCTCTTAAATCTTTTGCTTTCTTGTTAAATCAATTGTCAAGCTTAATATGGTTAAAGTTATATTCTCCTTCTGTGATTCTAAATAATAGAAAAATCAATTATACACTTAATTATATTGTTTGTTCTTTGAATCTTTTTAATATAATGTTTAAATTAAGGTTTACTTAAAATTCTATCTAAAAAGGGAGATAAAACTTACTACGTAAGTTTTATAAACGTTTCTTTCTCACTCCATTTATGGTTTTAAAAGTTATATCTGCGACAGAGGTAAGACCGGGCACAACAATTATAATTGACGGAGAAGCCTGCGCTGTCAAGTCAGTAGATGTTTCAAAAACAGGAAAGCACGGAGCATCCAAGTGTAGAATAGAGGCAATAGAGATTTTTTCAGGAAAGAAAAAAATAACTGCAATTCCCGGGAGCACAAGATTTGAAGTTCCAATGGTAGAGAAAAGACGCGGACAAATACTTAGCATTTCTGGAGACAAGGTATCTGTGATGGACTTGGAAAGTTTTGAAACAATTGACCTTCCATTCATAGAAGAAGTTAAAGACCATCTTGCTCCTGAAAAACAAGTAGAATACTGGGATGTTGAAGGCAAGAAAGCAATTATGAGGGTAATTTAAATTTATAAACAAAAAGTAAAATGGCAACAAAAATACTAATAGCACAGAAGAGATTGTTTGGAGATATTTTCGTTTGCAGAGATTGCAGTAAAAAGATTAGAACTCAGGCAGTTAGAGTCATAGCAAGAAAAGTGAAGTGCCCAAAGTGCAATGGTAAGTCTTTCCGTCCAGTGAAGAAGAAATAAATAAAATAAAAAAGAAATAAAATAATGAGCTTTATAGCAATCGATTTAACTCTGTTTGTCCTGTTCACTTTAATTGCTATCCTTTTTTTATACAAGCATAAAAAGAATTTAGAAAGGCAGGGCATTCTCTACTTATATAAGACAAAAATAGGGATAAAGATAATCAATTATACTTCCAAGAAATATTCTAAACTTCTGAAAGCACTTGAATATCTGATAATTTTCTGCGGTTTTATATTAATGATTTTAATGATTTATCTTCTGGTTAAGTTTTCGATAACATATATTGGTTCAAGCTATTTGGCAAAGGCAATTAAAATTCCGGTCTTATTGCCCTTATTTCCTTACATTCCAAGTTTGTTTAAATTGGATTTTCTTCCTCCGTTTTACTTCACATACTGGGTAATCATAATCGCAATCGTTGCAATACCTCATGAGTTTTTCCATGGAATATTTGCCAAATTAAGCAAAATAAAAGTTCATTCAACAGGATTTGGTTTTCTAGGTCCATTCCTTGCATTTTTTGTTGAACCTGATGAAAAGCAAATGAATAAGATAGGCAAGAAAGAACAGATGGCAATTCTTGCCTCAGGAACTTTTGCGAACATTCTTGTAACTATTGTCTTTGCGTTGATAATGTGGGCCTTCTTTTCCCTTGCATTCATTCCTGCGGGAGTTCAATTTAATACTTATGCTATAACTCCAATAAATGCCTCACAGATAACCGGAATTTCAAACGTGACTTTTGCAAATATAACATATGGGGAAATAAATGTTAACAATAAAACTTATTTCATAACTCTGGATATTGTCTCATTGGTGAAAGAGGGAAAAGTCAGTGCATTTTTGGCATATGACAACTCCCCAGCATTTAATGCCCAATTAAAAGGGGCTATTTCACAGATAGATAACGTAAAAATAAATTCATATAATGATTTGAACCAGACATTGAATAACTATGGCTCCGGAGATCAAATAAAAATCACAACGATAATCGGCAAGACAGGAACAAAAACAAAAGAGTACAATATTCAACTAGGAGAAAGAAACGGTAAAGCTTTCTTAGGCATAGGGATTATTCCGAATAAACCTTCAGGGATAATGGGATTTTTTTACTCATTTATATCAAAGATAAAGCATCCAGAAGTTTATTACCAGTCAAGAATAGGCGACTTCGGAATATTTATCAACGATTTGTTATGGTGGCTCATAATAATCAATCTTTCAGTAGCATTGATGAACATGCTTCCATTGGGAATATTCGATGGTGGAAAGTTCTTCCTTCTTACAATATGGGGAATAACAAAGAGCAAGAAGGCGGGAGAAATTGCCTATAAAATATCAACTTGGGTTCTGCTATTATTAGTGTTGGCATTAATGTTAAAGTGGGCTCTGGCTATTTTTTAATATTTTAATAGAACAAACAATTATCTTTCATACTCTATACTTCGCAATAGCAATCCCTTGTTCAACTAAATCTTGAATTGGAATAGCATTTACTCCAACAGGTTGTTCTAAAATCATTCCACTAACTACTTTCCTTTCCATATCAATACTTTCAACAAATAAATATTGTGTTCCATGCCTTGGATCTCTATATTTAATCACTTCTCCATTTCTTAGGCTCAAAATGTCACTTCTATCCATCTTTTCAATACTTACATCCATACCTTCGCAATATGACATCTACATTATATTCGTAAGCAATATATAAGTTTTATTATATAGTAAAATACATTTTAATTAATAAACTCAACGCCTTCTTTTGTAAATACAACTAGTCTTACCCCAACAGGCAGGGTTAATAATGCAGAGACAAGAGCCATGTGTTCTTTTCCATTTCCAGAAGCAATTGAAAGAGCAACTTCAAAATCTTTCAATCTTGTTTTTAATTTGTTTATCAAGTCATTTTTTATACCAATCAAAGATTTATTAGAATCAATCTCCACAACTTCTGCATTTTCAATCTCAAAATCATTAGCATTTTTATTCTTCACAAGAACAATATTGTTCCATTGCATTCTTCCGCATAGGGCTTTAACCTGCCCCCAATTTTCTTTGTCATTTCCAAGAAAAGCCACTAGTTCCATTTCATTATTTAATAGAATAGGTTTATAACCTTTATTATGATGGAAGACAATCTCATTAATGATAATAGAAAGGTATTTTAACCATTATTTTATCATGGCAGCATGAATTCAAACACATTATCAGACCCTAAAGTACAAACCATAGTCGAAAGATCGCTTGTCGGAAAAAGAATAATTTATTTATTAGAAAATCAATATTTAGGAAAAGTTAAAGATAAGATGGACAACGAGCCAAATTGTCATGGAACAGTTCTTTACCTTATTGGAGAAATAAATCTTCCACGTTATGCTCCTCCAGAAGAGATATGCGACGAAAAGTTGGATTTAAGATATCCAAGAGTAGAAGAAACAGCAGATGCAATAATTGCTGTAAGAAATGGTTTAAACAATTATCTTGCCCATACAGGCATTTATCTAGGAAAGGTAGGAGATAAAAGATTAGTTTTTGAGCAAAATGGTAAAGGTGGAGAATTCGAATTTTCAGATTTTGGCCATTTTTTTCAAGAATATTTTGAGATTTCTGGGCAAAAGTTCAATACTTATAATGAAGTTTCATTCCATAGATTTTAATAACACAATATCGTGAGCTGTAAAGTAAACGGGAGTTATTTTAACTAAAAAAATTAATTTTTCTTAATAGTTAGCTTTTTATCTTTAACCTCTGTTTCTAAATCTTGTCCTTCTTTCCATTCTAGTTCTTTAATTATTTCTAGAGGTATAACTATAACCCATTTAGCATATTCAGTGTTTCCCACCTTTCTAGAAAGTTGTTTTTGTAACTTCATAAAATAAGAAATAATAACTTCTATTTAAATCTTTAGGTACCCACTAGCAAATAGTAACTTAGGTACCGAAAGATATATAAACGATAGGTACCTAATTATATTATGAAAGAGATAGTTTGTCCACATTGTGAAGAGAAAAGCATTAAGAAAGATGAATTAAGAACAACAGAAAAAGAGGAAAAATCCAAAGATACAGATGTAAGATTTGTAATTATCGTTTTGTCTTCGATAATGGCTTTTACAGAATGAGAAATAATGAAAAGATTATTACAATGTCAATCGATATGTATATTTCTAATCTGTCAAGTAGGAAAATGAGAAATCAGTTAAGCAGACATCTAAACACGAAAATAAGCCATATGAGCATTCTTGACTGGGTAAGAAGATATACATTAAAAGTCAGCAAGTTTGTTGATAAGTTAGGGTATAACATGGGAAATAATTTTTATGCTGATGAAACCTTAATTGATTGCGGAGGGAGAGATGATAGATTTTGGTGTTGTATTGATTGGGATACCCGATTAATTACAGGGGCTCATTATAGTTTGTCAGGCAATCCAATAGAAGCACAAAAATTCCTTTTTAAGTCAATTCAAAAAGGAAAGCCAAGATTTATTCAAACTGATGGAGGTGTTTTCTATCCAAGAGCATTTAGAAAACTCTTCTATTCTAATAAAATTGGTGGTTTAACAATTGAGCATAAAATACAAAATGCAAGTGTTACTAAAATACATAACTACCGAATAGAAACCGTTTTTATGAAGATTAAAGATAGAGTTGATGACTTTAGAGGATTGAAAGCTTTATGGTCTGCCCCAATTTTAATGAATGCTTTGGTTATTCAGCATAACTTCATAGAAGCACATACAACATTAGATGAAGTTCCATGTAACCGGGCAGGACAAAAGTTAAATTTTGGGGATAATCATTGGTTAGGATTAATTCGATTAGCAAGTATAAGCAGATAAATCCAAACAAATTAAGCTCTGCAAAATTGGGCAGTTAAGTGCTCCCCGGACCTGATTTTTTATTTTTTTAATTTCTTTTCAGCCCACCAGCTATAAGCTATTCCAATTATAATCAGAATAGGAATCAAATAAAGGTGGTTTTTAATCAATGTAAAGTTAAAGAGATAAACTGAAATTAACCATAAAACAAAAACACCATAAACAATAACTAAAGTAGTTAAAACTAATTCTTCTGCTTGGGTTGGAATTTTATCTACCTTTTTAGATAACCAAGCTCCACCTTTAACTCCAAAATAAAATATTATCATAATAAGAGGGGTTAAGAAAAGAGGATTATTAACTCCAAGAAAATTTGCTATTGGCTTCCACACTGGACTTTCAAGTCCTTTTCCCTCTGCAAAAATTATATCAAGAGAAGCATCAAGAATAACTAATCCTATTAATATAATCCATCCATAAGTTTTGGATAAAACTACTTTTTGTTCTTTGCTTATTACACTTTTTTTCATTTTTATCTGTTAAACCAGTAATCTAAAAAGCTGTCTCCACTTCTGCTATTCTCATTCCCATATTCACTAGTTATAACTCTTCCAGTTATTACTCCTCCAGTTACAGGGGCAGGTGATGGAGTTATTTCAGGAGTCTGTATCGGAGCTGGTGTTTGTGGTTGTTCTATTGGCTGAGTAGGTTGTTGTTCTTGTGGAGGTTGCTGTGGAACTTGTTCCTGTTGAGGTGCTGAAGGACAAACCCAATTTCCATTTTGGCAATAAGGAGCACCATTTGGTGCACAACTTGGAGCTTGCCCAGAACAAAAATTCTCTTGGTTTTGATCTGGTTGCTGTGGCTGGTCTATTCTATTTTGAGGTTGTTGATAATTTTCAGGTTGTCTTGTTTCACCACAATCTTCAGGACATGCGTAAGAATTCATTTTTTCATAATCATCACAAATATTATCAGGACATTTGATTCCAGATTTATCTCCTGCGACATGACCAGGTTGTTGATAAGACTGCTTTTGTGTCTCTCCGCCAATACATATAACCCATGGGCATCCTCCCCTAGTCTCAACTTGAGCATCTTGCCCTCTTGATTTGCAATCTTGTTTTAATCTTTCTATTTGATCTTGGCTTTGACATTGCTGCCCCCCCTGGGCCCCTAGCTGATTTTTATCAACGCAAATCACTACTCTTTTTCCATTCTCATACTTCAGTATAGTTCCCATTCCTTTATCCATACATACTTTTCTCTGTGCTTCTTCTTCCGGAGTTATTTTTTCTCCTGTATTTTGGTCTGTCATCTCTCTCTGCCTGAAATCGTCTTTAATCTGAAATTGAGCATTATTGTAAAATTCTTCAAAACACTTCATTTTTTCATTAACATCTTGTATAGAATTACAATCTCTGTTAAATTGAGGAGCATAGGTATTATTTATTTGTTTATAATTTCCTCCCTGACTCTGCATTAATTCTCTGCACTTTTTCTCATCGTCTCTGCCCTCTCCTGTCAATCCTGCATCAAGGCATTGCTGAGGTGCTCTAGACTGAAACATTATTTTAGCACATTTTCTTGCACCATTTTTATCTTGAGAAGTAATTCCAGCATCAGCGCATTCTTTAGGAGTATTTTGCTGAAACATTATATCCCTGCATTTAGTCTCATCTTCTCTTGATGTCCCAGTCAATCCTGCATCTAAACATTCTTCAGGCGCATTAAGCTTAAACATAATTTTATTACATTCTTGAGGTGTTTTTGCGTTTGCTTTTACACATTCTTCAGGTGCAAAGTTATCAAACTGAGATTTTGAATATTTACTCTCAACTTGCTTCATTACAGGAATTAAATAATCAGGCAATAAGTCTTCAGGAGCCCCATTATTCATAGAATCACAAGAAGTTTTATCTCCATCCATGCACTTTACTGCTAATGCACTTTGTTGAACACAGAAATCCTCGAATTTTTGAATTCCCATACCTTTACAATCACACTGCTTAGGATTCTCAAAACATTGGGAGAGTTTATCAAAAAAAGCTTGGGCTTGTTGTTCTTGCTCCTTTGTTAATTGCTTATTTTGTTCTTTCATCCACCTAGGAGAATTATCTTTAGGTTTGCAAGAATCAGCATATTGTAATGGGTCTAGTTTAGCAAGAGTTTCACATAACTCTGCAATTTTAGCAGATAACTCTGCAGCAATTTCAACTTTTTCCCCCTGTTCTATATTGTTATCAAAACCTTCATTAACATCTTTCCATTGTTCACCCTTTGTATTTTCTTTCATGTCGTTAATTGCGCCTTCAACTTTAACTGCACTTTCTTTAACTTTATCTTTAAGTTCAGGTGAAACTTCTTTCTCAACAATATTTCCATATTGCAAAGCTCTGTCTAAAACTTGTTCAGCCTCTTCAGGCTTTCCTTTTTCAACCATTGCTTTTGCTTCAGCAATTTTTTGTTCCCTATAACCTAGAGCTCTTTCAGGATCATTTCCAACTACAATCCTTTGATAAGTATCTTTTACAAAATAAATAGGATTATCAGGGGTTATTCCAGCATCAACATTAAATTCTGTTTTATTTTTTGAATTATCGCTTATATCATTTGAAGAATTTTCAGTTGTAGTTGATGTAACTTCTTGATTTGTTACAGAGTTTGAAGTTGTTTCTGAATCAGGTGGAGAATTCTGTTCTATTGAATTGGAAGAACTTTCATTTTGAGCAGCAACAAAAACAATTAGGGAAAGCATTAACATCAGAAAAATGCCAGTGGCAATAATTTTCTTTTTCATTTCATCCTCTTTTTAATATCATTTCTTGAAGATAAAGCCACTTATAAAACTTTTCTTTTATTTATTAGTTAAACGCTCCCAAAAACATACAGTTAAGTGCTCCCCTGACATCAGCGTAGATAAGACTTTGGAGACTTTAACTTTAGGTTAATGTTCTCCCGCTAAAATTAGAAATATTGATTAGCTCCCTTTAACTTTACAGCTCACAATATCGATATCTTTAAATTACTAATATATTAGATATTAGGATGATAAAAGAGGTTCCTCTTGGTGAAATTACTCTAAGAAAGTATGAGAAGCCGTATGAAACAGGAAAAAGAGAGTTGATGAGGAAAGTTTGCCTTTCCCTTGGCCTTCTACAGCCAGGAGATTCCAGGGACATTATGGTGGACATATTTCTTGTTTTAGATGAAGCAAGAAAAAACAAGCAATGGCTTTCATCTTTCACAATAAGGGATAAAGTTGAGCAATTAAGAAAGGAAAATTCTCTTGACAGCAAAGGGCTGGCAGAAAGCAACATAAGAAGGCAGCTAAAAAGATTAAGGGATGCAATGCTTGTTGACAAGCAGGAAAACCAGTACAGGATTTCTGAATTCGCGCCAGTTTTAGAGCTTTTCGAAATCAAAGTCGAAAAATTCCTCATTCCCCAGACAATCGAAAGAGTCAAGGAATATTTATCTAAGTTAGATAATGTACAATAGAAATATTTAATAATTAATTTTACCCAAACAGCTAATGCAAAAGTATGAAGGATTCGTTCATATAATTAATTACAATCTCTTGGCTTTAATTCCATCAATAAATATTTCATCGACAGTATTCTGTGACTATCCAGGAAGGGCAGAACAGCTCAGACAAACACCACCCAACAGAAAAATTATAATACAATATTTGGATGAAAGAACAAAGTCTCATAGAATAACCATTCCTGCAGGAGATTTCTTTCAATCTTTAGGATTGGATTTTCGCACAATTATTGGCAGGCCAAAGATATATTTATGCAATTCAATTGATGATTTGTTTAACAAAGCTACAGGCACAGATTAAGTTTTTTACAATAGAAATAATTAAAAATGAGAGTTTTTGCAATATTGCATGTTAACAGCAAGGCAAGTCCAAAGAATTTATGAAGAAGGTTATAGCTTTTCTTTTATGGGCAAAAGTCCCGATGAGAGAAGAGGAGATTCTGAGCCAGCATCTCTGGAATTAATAGTATATCTGGATAGAATTCATTCCAAGGAAGATTTCACAATAACTGCCTTTCACGAATGCATTCATGCACGGGATGACATAAGAAATCCCGAAACGATAAAGGACCATAATGAAGAACGAGAAAAGAGATACTGCCATCGAGGAAGAAGCTAAAAAAACGTATGAAAAATCTTCTTGGCTGATGATATTTATAGCAGATTATTTCGATTTAAATTCAGAAAAAAGGATAACAAAATATTTATAAACCATCTTTTCTCAACTTATATATCTACTTCTTAGATACTAGGGAAGTAGCGGAGCATAAAGATGTTATTCATAATAAAAGTAACGACAAATAAAGAAGAAAAAGCAATGGAAATGATTGAGGACAGAGTTGTAAAAAAAGGTCTAAACGTATACGCAATTGCACGTCCCCACGGGTTAAGGGGGTACATAATTTTAGAAGCCGCAGAAAGAGAATCAGCGGAAGAAGCAGCATTTAATCTTCCATATGTAAAAGGAATTATCGGCAAGACAGTTACTTATGAAGAAATTAAAAATATGATTGAACCAAAGATAGAGGATATTAAAATAGAAGTTGGAGACATTGTTGAAATGATTGGCCAGACATTCAAAGGGGAAAAAGCCAAAGTCACGAGAATAGATAAGCAAAAAGGAGAGGTAGTTGTCTCACTGCTTGGAGCGTCTGTTCCTATCCCAGTAACAGTCAAGATAGATAACATAAAAGTAATCAGAAGGGAAGAGAAGGAAGAAGAAAAAGAGGAAGAAGCAAAAGATTCAAAAAGCCTTGGTGATGAACTAAGCGAGGAGTTTCAATGAAAGTTAAATTAATTGTAGATGGTGGAGATATGAAGCCTGGTCCGGCTGTGGCCCAGCAAATTGGTCCATTAGGAATAAATCTTGGAAAAGTTATTGCAGATGTGAATGCAGCAACATCTTCCTTTAAAGGAACAAAGGTTCCGGTTGAAATTGATGTTGATGGAAAGACAAAAACATACACTATAAAAGTTTCCTCACCTTCAGTCTCGGAATTATTAAAGAAAGAACTTGGTCTTGAAAAGGGTTCTGGAGAGCCTTTGAAATATAAGGTTGGAAATATTTCATTTGAAAGAGTTGTTTCTGTTGCAAAGACAAAACTTTCAGGACTATTAGCAAAAGATCTTAGGGCAGGAATAAAATTAATTGTTGGCACATGCGTTTCTCTTGGAATTTTAATTGATAACAAAGAAGCAAAGGATATCGAGAAAGATATCGATGCGGGAAAGTATGATAATGAAATTAAGAATGAGATTACAGAGCCTTCTGCTGAAAAGAAAGCAGACATGGAAAAATTCTTTACAGTTAGAAAAGCGCAGCAGGAGAAAGTCAAGAAGGCAGAAGAAGAAGCCAAGGCTGCAGAAGAAGCAGCGAAAGCAGCGCTTGCAACAGCAGCACCAGGATCTTCAGGCGCAGCTCCTACAGCAGGAACCGCTCCGGCAGTAGCAACAGCAGCAACGCCCACAGCAACAGTACCGGCAAAAGAAGAAAAGAAAGAAGCCAAGAAGAAATAATTTTAATTTTTTTCTTTTGAATCACACAAATAGGACAAACAAGGCAAAGGTTAAAAAGCCATTTCTTATTAGTTTATTTAGTGGGGATGTGGTGCAACCTGGCAACATTCAAGCTTTGGGAGCTTGCGATCCAGATTCAAATTCTGGCATCCCCATTTTTGTTTTTTAATAAAATTAATAAATATCATTCACAGATTTCAATTTTGCTTCCCTGTCGAGAACCAGCAAAACATTTTCAAAACTTTTCTTTTCGGGAACAGCTATTTTTTCAACATCATATCTATTTATGGGAATTATTGGTTTTTTCAGGGAGAAAGCCATCCCCAAATCAAAAAAACTTTCCTCTCTTTTTCCATTCCAATAAACTCTGACTCTCTCGCAATTTTCCATCGCAACCCTGTGTTCAGAAAGTATCCTCAATCCAGTATGGTCAGTTAACTGTTCAACATCATCTGTTTTATATTCTGATGAATTCATTAAAATAATCTGATTAAACTCTTATAAGGATTTATGCCTTTTAATATATCTATCAAATTATGCCATGGACAGACATAGTCCACAAAGGGAGGCATCTGTCCATAAACTATGAAAAATGTCCATAAAAAAGTGTTTATAATGAATATCCTTCTTTATTTAGTATCCACCACACTACAAAAATGATTATCGCAACAATAAGACCGAGAATTATTCCAGCAAATATTGCCCCAACCAATTGGTCAAAATATGTTTTTAATTGCGGAACAGATATAACAATCAAAAATCCAACTATCAGAGCAAAGACCGCTTCAATCCAGTTACTATGCTCATGTCCTTTTTTATTCATATTGTCTAAAAATAAATCAACTTTATAAATGTTTATGACTAAAAAAACAAGATTTAAAAGAGCAGTAAGTATTAATATAGATATGTCAAAGAAGAGACCAGAGATTAGCATATGGGGCATCGTGTTAGTAATCTTAGGAATAATTATGTATTCTCAGCAATCTGGTTTAGGTCTATTAATTGTTATTATCGGAATATTAAAGTTATTCTGGGATATACTAAAATATGCCTAAGAAAAATAAAGGATTAAATTGGGCTGTTGTATTATTCATGTTTACAAAATTAATACTTGGGGTCGTTATCTTTTTTACTTCTTTAAGGTTAATTAACGAAAGCCCTTATAGAGAGATTGCTTCTATCTTAGGTATAATCGTTTCGCTAACATCTGGAGTAAGAATAACATTGAGTAATTTCTTTAAAGATTGGACTAGCCAGGATTAGATACGTTTTCCTAGAATAGTAAGATTATAAGCCAGAACTTTCAATAACATTTCATTGTCTCTTGAAATTGCCTTTCTTGTTCTTAACCAATTCATAAACTTCTTTTTAAGCAAAGAAAAGAATCCTTCTATGATTACTCTGTATCTATAACTTTCATGCCAATATTCATTATCTTTCTTCCATAGATAAAATGCATCTTTCCAAGCCTTGCTTTTGGCTCTTTTTCCAGTTACATTCTTCCTAAAGTCAATAAATATGTTATCTACTCCTTTCTCTTGAGCAAAGGAATAATTAGATTTTGACATATAACCTGCATCTGCCAATAAAACTTTAATATCGAATCCATTATTAATAACTTTTGTCAAAATTTCTTTGAATAACGGAGAATCATTTTTAGTGCCTTTGCTTGTTGTGGCATAAGCTATTATTCTGGAGTTTTTCAATAGGGCAACATGCAATTTGCGAGTTTTTAACAGAGGAGGTATTTCTTTTGATTTATTCTTCTTGAAATTAGGCTTTTTCAAATAACCTGTATGACAAGACTTTAATGGATACCAAGTAGAATCTACAATCATAGAACTTTCAGAACTAATAAAATAGATAGCAGATTGTTGAATTAAATCAACTAATTGCTCCTTAATGCTCTTTTCATTCATATATTTACAAAGAGTGCTTCTTTTAGGCGCAGCATACAGAATTCCCATCTCCTTTGCTAATTCTAAATCACTTCTGCATCTTCTATAACTCATTCCATGATAAGCCATGATTAATAAAGATTTGAGCATATCTTTGAAGTAAATTGGAGGTCTTCCATTACCCGAAACCTTCTTTTCATCAGTTCTTTCAAAGAAATCAGTCAAGACTATAAGAAAGTTCTTTTTCTCTAGTTCTAAATAGTCTTTCTTTTCAATATAGACTATCTTTTGCCTTTGTATTGGTATTTGTTCCATGTTTCCTCCTGAATATGATGGGCTTATCCCATAACTAAGCCAAAGTTAGCCATAATCTAACATTCTACATTTCCTATGAAATATAGTAATATTACTCATATTCATTACTATATATACCTTTCTAAAATAGAAATTTAGTAATATTAAAAAAAGATAAATTTATATATTGGTAATACTTAGATAAATTATGCAGAAATCGCTTAAAAGAGGAGAGGAAGATACACTTACCCCTAAAGTAGAAGAACCTAAAACCTTGATTAGAGAAGTAAAAGTGCAAGATACTGGCAGACAATTAATAATACAAATACCCTCACAGATAGCCGAGGCATTAAACATAGAGAAGGGGGATACAATTACTTTCAATGTCCCATTAGATAATATCAAAGAATATTCAATTAAACTAAAGAAAATAAAATGAAAAACAAAGTAAAATTCCATCCAATTGACAGAGATATAATAAAAAGCATCAGAGATAATAAATTAGCAAGTACTCCCTCTAAGATAGCTAAAACGATAGGAATACACCCAGTAACTGCTCAAAAGCATGTCGAAAAGCTTTCTAAATTAGGTTATTTAGATTGTAAAACAAAAGGTAATAGGACTTATTGCAAGGTTAATATGAATAAGTTAAGAAGAGGACTGACCTAAACCTTCCTCTATAATGTCTTTTTCCTCTTTACTTATTTTGTATAAATCATAAACAACATTATCAATTCTTTTTACTAAAACATCAACCTGTTTTTTTATTAATTCTCTCTCCTTTTCTAAATTAAGACTCTCTAATTGTTTGTTTAATCCTATTATTGAATCTACTGATTCAATAATCTCCCTATTTTCTAAATTGATTAATGGAATATCTAATAATGGTTCCTTATCTATTTGTAATTGTTCCCCTTGCCTTTTACCCTTATGATAAAGCCAAAAATTAATTAGCCTTGAATTTAATAATCCTGTGAGATATTTTAAGTTTATATTATTTGGTTTTATGATAAAATATGTTTGGGAAACATAGCAAGGAAAATTGACATATGTAAAATAAGGAACATCTGTTTTTCTCAAAGATATTATTCTCTCTCCTTCAAAGAAACTTTTATCTCTTGCCCTATGTAATCCATAAGGAGCAAAGTCCGAGGTTATAACTTCTTTGAATCTGTCAAGATGTTCTTTTATATGAGGGTATTCTTTAATATTTTTTCTTATATTCATATCAGAATAAATAATCCATAATTTATTCTCTGGTTTTCCAGAATATTTAAACAATTGCTCCGAGGTATAAAAGGGCTCAATTACTTTTTTTTCTTCTTTTGTTAGTTTTAATTTATTAAGCTCTTCGGTTTTCAGAGTAAAAATTCCTTCTCCCCTCTTAACAGAATCTCCTAATTTTTTAATATGGGATTCTATAACAAACTCTTGCGGACAAACAATGCCTTGTGCAACATTGTCTTTTGTTAAATAATAATTTCCTTTTAGTTTTATTTTTTCTAATATCTCTCCAATCTGGTTATTAGTAAAACCAATCAATTTATCTTTTAGTTCAAGAGGATTAATCTTTGCCTTAAACTTCTGTATCTTTTCTCCATCTTTCTTAGTTATCAGATAATTAGCTAACTCTTCTTTTGAAATATCTTCATTTATAATTTTATAATAATCGATAGAATAACCACGGCTAACCTTTTCCTTTTCTAATATAAATACCATCGTTTGAATACTTGCTTCTTTGAATACTTTAAATTCATTAAAATCAAAGAAAGAAATTATCTTAGAATCAGATAATATTTTATTCCTTAAAATAGAAGCCCCTGCACTTGTTACCCAATTATTTTGGGCTATATAGCTATGAAGCCCCCCTTCCTTAAGTAAATCTAATGCCTTGCAAGTGAACAAATACCAAAAGTCCATTTTTCCTTGGTAATATTTATTCATATTTGTTTTCTTGACTGGTTCAAAGATTTCTCTGTTAGTATATTCTTTAACATATGGTGGGTTTCCTATAATGACATCAAACTTGAAAGGAAATGCTTTTTCCCAATCAAAAGGATTAATCTTACTTAACTCTTCCAGGGATTCATCTAATTTTTTTTGCTCAAGGTAGGAAGAGTCAACCACAGAATTACCGCATCTGATGTTATTATCTAAATTTGGCAGGGCTCTTTCTTTAAATAACTTTAATTGTTGATTAACTGATTCTTTTGTTTCATTTTCAAGAACTTTCAATAAAAGACTTAACTTCGTTACTTCTACTGCCTGTGCATCAATATCAACACCATATATGTTGTTTAATAAAACATTCTTTCTTATTTCAGTTGTCAAAAACCAGACTCCTTCTTTTACTTGATAAATTTCTTTTTTATATTTTAATGGATTTTTCTTGTAGTACTCTAATAGATAATTCAGAATATAAGTATATGCTCTGACTAGGAAAGTTCCAGAACCACAAGCCGAATCCAAAACTTTTATGCCTTCTATCTGTTTAGGTGTTTTGCCTTTGATTATTCTCCCGATTGTGTTCTCGACTATGTAATCAACTATGAATTCTGGGGTGTAATAAACTCCACCTGCTTTTCTTACCTCTGGCTTTTCTTCTACTTTTGCCTGATGAGAAATAGTTAGTCTAATTGTTTTCCCTAGAAATCTCTCATACACTTTACCTAAAATCTCTATAGGTAAAACTGAAAAATCATAAGGTGATTTAGGATAGTAAAGATTGTTAATAATTTCTTTTAATATTTTATCGTCAATTAGTAAGTCGGGAGTTAGTTTATCTTTCGCAAAATCAAAAATACCACTATTATATTTATCATCTGCTTCTTTGAAATAGGGTATAAGATTTTTGTATATATCTAATTTTTTAGATATTTCATTTAGTTTTCCATATTTTTCTATACTTTTATATTCACATATAATCAAGAAGAGAATTCTATCTATAATCTTTTGAACAGCATAATTTAGCTCATTTATAGTTATTTTTGTATTTCTCAGAGCTATATTCTTTGCTAAATTATCTCTCCATCTTTCAATTTCTTTTAAAAATTCATTACTAACCTCAGAAGTTCCCCTCTTATCTTTGTTTGAAAAAACGAATTTATCAAATCTACCCTTGCTTACAGCTTCTTTAGAAAAAGTGTCATAAATTTCATCAAATCTTTTTTCATAATCTTCAAAAGTAAGATTTATTATCCTTGCAACATCTGGTTTGTCTGTTTCTTTAGGTTTAATTCTGCAATCATAAACTGAAAATTGTTCAAAATCAGTTAATATTCCTATTGATATTTCAGCGTTCCAACCATATCTTCTTAATTGTAATGCTGGAGCTAACTTTTTATCTATATTTACCGAAGGTCTTTTAACTTCCACAAGAAAATGTTTTTTACCAAAAAGTCTAAAAGCATAATCAGGTTCTTTTGTTCCAAAATCATCTTTTAATTCATCCTCTTTTATAACTTCTTTGTATTGTTCTGGTAATCCCTGTTTATTTGTTATATCCCATCCGAGAGCCAAAAAAAATTCTTCTATAAATTCAGTTTTTAATCTATCCTCTTTATAAGAGTTCAGTTTATATTGTTCTAAATGTTCTCTAAATATCTGGATTTTTTCAAGTATTTTTATTTTGGCACTTTCCTTATCCATACTCAAATCTATAAAGCATTATATAAAAACTTACCTAAAACTAATTTTACAATTACTTATCAAAAACTTTAAATAAAGCGAACTCCATCTAAATATATGGCTAAAGATAAATCTGATGAGATAATAAAAAGAATTGATTTATTAGAAAAGAGAGTTAAGGAAATAGAAAAGTTCATAAAAATAAGAAGACCTTTAACAAAAGAAGAGAAAGAAAAAAGAGCTAAAGAAAATCCAGATTACAAACCTGGACATGATATTCAAACAGTAATGGAAGAAATCGGTTTTTGATATTTTACACAGAATTTAATTGGTTATTAATTGAGTGATGTTCTCTTTCTCTCTTTGAAGATACATCTTAATATTTTCTAAATCTTCTTTCTTATTATCTAATTCTGTTAATTTTCTATCAATTTCATCTCTTTGCTTCAACAATCTTGAAACTCTCTTTTTCATTGTTTTATATCTGTTTCCTGCTTTAAAATATCTTCCAACCTCTAAAAAGTGGTTAAAATAAGTATCTGATTTAACCGAATTTTTTTACAGGTTTTGGCTTATCAATTATCTGCCAGAAGACGTTATCTAGTTCTTCAAAAACCTTAAGCCATATAGGAATAAACTCATCATACATCTCTTTGGCTTTTTTGACCTTCAATGGTTTCTCCCCAGCAGGGTAAGCCAAATCTCCTTCAAAACCAAACATATGAGCATGAGCAAACCTATTTCGAAGCGTATCTATCCTTTGTAAATCTTCTTTAAAACCATCATATGATGACCAGTTTATTTTATTTAAGATTTTCTTCAATATATTTATCTTTAACCCAAAAGAGAAGTAAGGGTCTGAAAGAACCATTGTTGAAAAATCAGAATGCTTATTTGATAAAGCAAAATAATTGGTGATAATCGCTCCAATCATCAACTCCACATCAACTGATTTAGTTATGACGACTCCTCTTAGAAATGAAACTTCTTTGACCATTTGTTCTATCTTTTTCCTTAAATCTTCGTTCATCTTGATAATGAAATCTTTAATATATCTTCTGTAGACTTCATAAACTTACTAAATATCTTGTTTCCTACTTTGTTATGTACTAACTTGTTGTTTTTTTCAATTTGGTGCTGATATGCATGAGTCAATTCATGACAAAGTGTTTCTATTTGTTCAATCAAAGAAATATCATTTTTTATCCCTATCATTTTACTATTAGAATCATAAAATCCATGAACAACTCCACATCCTTTTGATTTTCTAATTGAATTAAAAAACAATATTTTATCAATTATTAACCTATTTTTGCAGAACTTCTTATTAATGTGATTAGTTATTTTCCAGGATAATTTTAATCTTTCTTTTGAATTCATATTATCCTAAAAATTCTCAGTAATAATGCTACGATTATAATTACTCCAATCCAAAACAATATTTTTTCTATAATAATATTCTTTTTTGCCATCCCAAGTTCAAATTAAGTATATATAAAAATCTTTAGCAAATTCATCCATGGACAGCATAATTTAAAAAGCCTATTTTCACCTTATATATATTACATATTAAAATGGGAAGCAAGACAAAAAAAATTAAGGCAGCAGGAAAATTCGGCTCTAGAGTTGGAACTTTTGCAAGAAAAGAATACAACGCTATTGAAGCTTTGCAGAGAAAAAAGCAGCAGTCTCCATTCCATCCAAAAGGAAAAGTAAAAAGAATTGCTGCTGGAATATGGAAAGATGTTCGAACAGGGAAAGTCTTTGCAGGCCCTGCATACTATTTAGAAGAGAAAAAGTAATTTCTAAAGGTTTAAAAGGACCCTTAGAAAGTCAGAGAAGTTAAGGTTGATATGGCAAGATTTAAAAAATCTTAAGAAAAAAAGTTGTTACCACAAAGGTTTAAAAACATAATTTTCTCATAATTAAAATGGCACAATACAAATGCTTTCATTGCGAGAAACCTATCTCAAGCAAGATACTGGAAAAGAGATTTGTCTGCCCAAATTGCGGGAGTAAGATATTTTACAAGCCAAGAACGCAGATTGTTAAATTAAAGGCAGTTTAATATGGAAGTTTCTAAGGAGCTGTCAAAAAAAATCGAAGAATTAAGGATTTTAGAAGTTAACTCAAACAACTTTTTGATGCAAAGACAGTCTTTTCAGGTAGAATTAAACGAGATAATTAATGCAATTGAGGAGGTTAAAAAGTCATCCGGGGATGTTTACAAGGTTTCTTCCAATATTATGTTAAAGGCAGACAAATCTTTAATTTTAAACGAACTTCAGGAGAAGAAAAAACTCCTTGAAATAAAAGTAAATTCTATAGAAAAACAGGAAAATATACTTGAAGAGAAAGCTGAAAGGTTAAGGAAGGAAGTAAACACAGAGATAACAAAAAAATAACCTCTGAAATACCATCGATAAACCCAAATCTATGGTATTTTAATTATGACATAATAATAACAAACCGTTTCTATCGATTATAAAAAGATTTATAAACTGGATTATTCAATTTTTAACATGGCTTTTAACTTAAAAAAGATGTTCGGCAAAAGCGGGGAGGAGGAATATGTTGAAATTGACCTCAGTTCTGGGGAAGCAAAAGAGAGTAAGATAATTGTAAAACCATTTTTGCTAAAAACATTTGATGATGTTAATGAAATTCTTAACTCATTAAGGGAAGGATATACTATTGCAGTTGTTGATATCAAGCCTTTGAAGCAGAAAGATGTCATTGAATTGAAAAGAGCAATAGCTAAAATCAAAAAGACGGTTGAGGCTCTTGAAGGAAGCATTGCCGGATTTGGGGACACGACAATAATTGCAACTCCAAAGTTTGCAGAAATCCATAAAGCTCCTCCCGCAAAGGCAAAAGACAAAGTTGATTTCTTGGTCTGAGTTTGTTTTAACTTATTTTTAATTTTGCACCAAACCAATCCCACTAATTCATTATCTTATACACTAATATCTATCGTTAAAGTTGTTTAAATGTTAGCAAGAAATCCGTTAAGCTTTAGCTAACGGATGAATTGCGTACTTATTTATTCTAAAAAATATTACTTTCAGGGAGAGTTTGTTGCAA